>NZ_JAAGOG010000013.1:0-76156 GCF_010747425.1 Nostoc sp. UIC 10630 | reverse complement strand
AATATATAAAATTATTGACATGGCTGAATTAATCTATGGAACAATGGGTTCTGGGAGAACAAACCAACCAGAAACATTTATAGATAAATTGTCTTATTATTTAGAGGATTTAAATATTACAGGGAGATGTTCAATAAATATGCTGCAAAAATATATTCATGAATTCTCCGAAGAAGAAAAAGTAGAGGTAATAGCTTTGATGTGGCTTGGTAGAACTGCATTAGGTGAACAAGCAGAAAACTTCCCAAACTTGCTTAAGCAAGTAGTAGAGATTATACCTCAAAATTATGCAACCAGTTATATTATTGAAAAACCTCTTTTAGCAAAATATCTGCGAGATGGGCTTCAAAAACTAGATATTTGGACTTCTGCTTTCTCATGAAAAATCGTCAAGTCATCAGGCTGACATTGCTTGACCAGCGCAATGATGTCTCTGGCTTCTTCCTGATATAAGTCTTCAACATAGCCGCTTCTATAAAGTTGTGCCTCTTTTTCACTATCAAAAGGGCCAAAGTAATAAGTACAGCGAGGAACAGCAGTGTTAATTTCTACCCACCAGGCAAACTCCGATTGATTAGATTGAAATAAATTCATGAGGGATACCAATGATTAATTTAACTTGATTAAGGACATTCTTGATTCTGTTTTCTACACTGGCATTTCTTGATAGCAGGAGCTACAACGCCAGTAAGCTCCCCCTGAATTCACGTGACGTAGTAAAGCATTTGAACAGCAAAGACAAGTATACTTTCTCCTCATAGGTTGACTTATTTCTGTAGATATATTGTTTTGGGTGGAGCCAATAATCAAATTATTTTGGCTCGTTAATAAATGTTTCATTTGCAACCACTCGATTGTTGAATTTATTTAGCTAATGTTGTTTTTATTGATCAGGCAAATTTGAAGATAAATAATACTGTAATACTGCTCGGTTAAACCTAAAAAGTAAAATATTTAGGTTGAGTTTAGGAACAAAAACTAACCTACTAATATTCTTAACTAAGTGATATTGAATAATATTGTTATCTAAAATATTGCCTAAGTGAAACAACTTTAAAAGAGTGAAGTATAACTCTCCATATCTCCTTACAGTTAATTCAAAGCCTCTCTCCTCTTAGAGATTGTTTGAAAAGTGGTTGGCTGCGATTTTAGGCGCTTATTGATCCCCCCTAGACCCCCTTAAAAAGAAAGGGGAACCGGAATCAAAGTCACTCTTTTTAAGGGGGATTTAGGAGGGTCTAAAACGTTTTGATACCAGAATAGGACTTTTCAACATCCTCTTAGGATAGAGGCCTAATATCTAAGAAAATTTGAGCTACTTAAAATATATATAGATAGTAATGAGGTAATGACTATAAATAGTTTCTACCTCACAGATGTTATTCGCCATCCAATACGGTTCGGATAAAGTTTTTTGATGAAAGTTATAAGTTATAGATCACAAAGATACGATAAATGGCAGTCCTTTGTAGAGACGGCGATTTATCGCGTCTCTTCTCTTAACCTAACCGTATTGATTCGCTATCTATCTATATATTTATCGAGGAATCAACAATGATGTGGATGACACAGTTATCATCAGCAGCATCGGATTTTGAAACTGTGAATTATAATCTACATTGAAACTATTGAAAGGGTCAATTTTAAAACTTGAACCTTCAATCGGCTTTATGGGCATCACCTTACCGGAAACAACGTGATACGTCAGGAGTTCCTGGATCTTATTAATATTTTCAAGCAATGTCTCTACAGTACCGGCTGGAAGCTTTGCGAATGCTTGATCTGTAGATGCAGAGGCGATAAACGAGTCAACCCCTTTGAGAGTATCTATAAGATTGGCAGCCTTGATTGCATCAACTAGGGTACTAAAAGAACCAGCATTAACGGCACGATCAATAATATCAGCCATTTATTTCACTTGGTTGTGTGTAATTTGCTAATCATTTTTAGTATGACATCCTAGTGTTAGAAATCATGTTTGAGTAAGCGGTTGAGTAGCGTATAAATTGTATGAGATGAGCTAAAAAAATTAAATAATTAAAATAGAGCAGAATTTAGGAGTCAAACCTCGTCTACCTTGAGAACCATAGTTTTGTAGGTTGGGTGCAGCGATAGCGTAACCCAACATAAATAAGCTGGTAATGTTGGGTTGCGTTTCACTCCACCCAACCTACATAAATATATCTTTTAAAAAACTCTAGGTTTCAACATAGATGAGGTTTAATGGAAAAATCTTGTTAGCGACAATCCAAGATTTTTCATCAGGTTTACGGTGATTAAAGAATCTGTAACAGAATATACGCTATTTTTTCATTATTTACGTCTACCTATTTATATTGAGTCTGCTCAATTACCCAGAGAACTCACGGTGCATTAACATAATGAGTATCATATTATTAGCCCTGTAATTGATTACAAGGCTAATATGTAGAAGTTTGAGTTATTTCACTTTTTCAAAACTAAATTGAAGGAATTTAAATACCCAGTAATAGTTTTAGCTAATGTCTTCTGCTGTTTTTTTGTAGTTATTGCCATTACTTGATATAACCTTCCTTCGGCAACATACATTCTACTTCTAGTGATTTTTCCTCCAGAATTGATGTACTCAATTTCTTTGCCAGGATGATTATTATAACTACGAATATTTCTTTGACTAATTAAATTGCTTTTCGTAGTCTTTAAAGCCATATCTCGTGCATTATTTAGTACAGCTTGTGGGTCGGTTATTTTACCATAACTATAAGGAAAATCATTGTAAACAACTATGTATGCTACTTCCTGTTTTGGCGGTTGTGCGGCAAATATTTCTAAGGTAATTTCCCCCATATAAGTTTTTTGGAATTCGGTATTTCTGTTGGGTCTTCCCGGCATCAAAATAGTAAAGCGACCATCTGGAGCGGTGTATACCTTCCATTGTGGCTGCACGGTTTTAGAGACGGTTGGTTTGACAACAACCGCCGGAGGTTTAGGTTGACGCGCTTCCACGAGAATAGAACCACCACAGATAAAGGTGGCGGCGATTAATGGCAACAGACTTTTAACTGTCATAAGTTTTACCTTTTGAGATGCTGATCTCACTGATGATGCTAGCTGTTATAACCTAGCAGCGCATAAAGCAGCACCTATTAGCCCCACTTGCGGGTTGAGGATAATATACACAGGTATTTCTTCGAGAAGGCGGCGCATCCTGCCTTTTTGGGTGAAGTTTAATAAGAAACCGCTATTTTGGATTAAGGGGAGAATTTTGGGCGCAATCCCACCAGCAATGTATAAGCCACCATAAGGTAGGAGTTTAAGGGCGAGATTGCCGGCTTCTGCACCATAAGCGTCTATAAATAATTGCAAGGTTTGTTCGGAAAGGCGATCGCTACCTTGCAATGCGGCTGTACCAATAGCAGCACCGGGATCGACACTTTTTTCTTCCTGTCCAGCTTCTTGTTCCCAAGTTCTGACGATTTTGGCAATATCTGGTGATTCGGCGGCAAATTTGCGATCGCGCAAAAATTGATAAATCGCCACAATTCCCATTCCAGAAACTACCCGTTCTACAGAAATGCGTTGGATATCATGTTTATCTAGCAGGTATTTCAACAATTGAAACTCGATCTCGTTTCGAGGGGCAAAGTCAGCGTGTCCACCTTCTGAGGGAAAAACTTGATAGTGGTTTCCCTGTTTAATTAAAAATCCTTGCCCTAAGCCAGTACCAGCACCAATAATTCCAATGGGGGCTTCGGGTTGAGATTTGCCAACTTGCAACGTCAGCAAGTCTTGTTTTTGTAAACCTGAAATGCCATAGCCAACGGCGGCGAAGTCGTTAATCAAAGAAATATGTGGGATACCCAATTCTTCTTCTAACCGTTCGGTATCTAGGAACCAGGCTAAATTGGTCAGTTTGGCAGTATTTTTGACAATGGGCCCTGCGATCGCAAAACAAGCCTTTTTTGGTATTGGTGTATTACCTTTGACCAAAAACTGCTGCACTATCGGTACTAAATCAGGAAAATCAGCACTGTGGTAACTTTCCTGATAAATAGTATGTGAACCTTCTGAATCTGATGTTTCAACCAATCGCAGAATAGTTTTCGTACCGCCGATGTCTCCTGCTAGTAATAAAGTCATAGAACTTATTCGCGAATTAATTACTTTTTTTGTAGGATATACCCAACCTAGCAGAAGTCATGAACACAAATAACTATCAGAGGTTTAAGCAAATCGAATAACTTCTTCTATGTGGGTTAAATGGGAAGTATCTCCCGTTAGTTCTAAGAACCATTCTGGATCTTCGCGTACCACTTTTACCAACGAACATAAAGAAGCCTTGACTTCTGTTTTGGCAATTTCCCCCACTAGCCCCATTGCTCCCCCCAACACAGATGCCCCATGTGCTACTAGCAGGATATCCTCTGGGAAGAACTCAGTAGCTAAACATCTCGCAGTTTGCCCAGAACG
This sequence comes from Nostoc sp. UIC 10630, assembly GCF_010747425.1. Taxonomy (NCBI): domain Bacteria; kingdom Bacillati; phylum Cyanobacteriota; class Cyanophyceae; order Nostocales; family Nostocaceae; genus Nostoc; species Nostoc sp. UIC 10630. The sequence goes on along the minus strand of NZ_JAAGOG010000013.1, from coordinate 71,707 downwards.
TTCTCGCACTTTTTCGTGAGTTTCAGGATATTTGGCAGCGATGCGCGAGGTATAACTGCTGTCAATTCTGGGGAATAACTCTGCCAATGCTGGAGTTGAGAGTCTTTCGGGTTCTTCCGTCATCCAAACTGGATTTAGCCATTCACTCAAACCTGTTTCCAATTTAATTGGCAAGTTGAGCAATTCTGCAACTGCGTTTGCCGTTTGTACGGTTCGCAGGAAAGGGGAAGCAAAAATATGACCAATGTTTTCTTTTTTCAATCGTCTAGCTAACTGTTGTGCCTGCACCATACCATCATCAGACAAAGGTGGATCGTAGCGTCGTTCGGCAGTGAGAAACCAATTGGGGTTTACGAAGTCGAGGCGGTTAGCGTGTCTTGCTATCCAGACTATTTGACTCATGGGTTTAATGATTCCGGTGAATAGAATTCGCCGCTAAACAAATATATAGATATCTGCAAGGAGGGCTGCAAATATTAATATAAAACAAAAATCGTAATAATTTGTAATAATATAATTTATTTGAAAAACTTATCAGTATAAATTAGTTAAGATTGTGTAATAAAATTAAATGTCTGTACCAGATTGGGACGGTTCAAACCAACCTCCACGCTCAATAACTGATAGTAGATGGTTGACGTTAATTGTTTTGAGTTTGCCGTGACGTTTGCGATAGTAATACTCAAAAAGTAGAGAAAATAAATGTGCTTCTTCATGGAAGTAGCGGTAAAAAACAAACCCCTGCCAATCTACACTAAACTGTTCGGCAATTTTATAAAATATTACATCAGCATCATCACCATCTATTTTGAGGTCTTCCCGAAGCCGTGTATTAAGAGTAATATCTTTTGTTTGCACACCCACTTCATTAGAAAGAATTGCTGCAAGTTGATTAAATCTATCTGTAAATGACATAAATTTATTTGCGAAACTCATCCCAAAGTTCCAAGAATCTATTGAATGCTACTACCTCAGATTCAGTTTGATCGATGATGAATAAATACCAATTTATAGCGTTACCCATGTCATAATTTTTGCGTAACCACTCATCAAACTTATCTTCTAGCTCGCAATTGAGTTGCTCTACTTCAGGAATATTATGTTCAACAACTGCTTGTTTATAACCTAGTAGCAAAGCCTGTAGCGCGGTTAAGGATTTCCTACCTAGATAAAGACCAGGACGCGAACGGACTGTGTTAAGACAATCTTGAAATGTTGAACCCTTAAATAATGTAAACATCAATATAGTATTTACCCTAAATAAGCCTTTTTAACTCGCTCATCACTAATTAATTCTGATGCTGCGCCTGTTAAAGTTATAGAACCAGCTTCTAAAACATAACCGCGATCGGCAATTTGTAGCGCCAAATTAGCGTTTTGTTCAACTAACAAAATAGTCACGCCTGTAGCACGAAGATTTTCAATAATTGAGAAGATTTCTCGGACGATCGCAGGTGCTAAACCTAAGCTAGGCTCGTCTAACAGTAAGAGTTGTGGTTTACTCATGACAGCGCGAGCGATCGCTAACATTTGTTGTTCACCACCACTGAGGGTTCCTGCTAGTTGATTGCGTCTTTGTGACAAACGTGGAAATAACTCAAATTGACGCTGAATATCTGCTTTAATCTCAGCTTGATTGGAGCGAATATAAGCACCCAAAAGTAAATTATCAAATACTGTTTGTCGCGCTAATACTCTGCGTCCTTCAGGACAATGGGCAATACCAAGTTGTACAACTTCGTGAGTTTGGCGGCGGGTAATATTATGTCCATTATAGATAATTCCGCCACTCTTAGGATTAACTACTTTACTTATGGCACGGAGTGTAGTAGTCTTACCAGCACCATTAGCACCAATTAGAGTAACTACCTCGCCTTTTTGAATAATTAAATTAATTTTTTTCAGAGCTTGGATACCGCCATAGTTAACATCAAGTTCTTGAACTTCTAAAATTGTATAATTTGGTTTACTATCGGCTTTCATCGGCGGTTTACAGAAATATTGATTCAAAACCTAACATACATTAATCATACATTTATTAAAACAGTGCGATGCAGAAAAGCCCGTCTAAAAGTATATTTGAAAAGCCCTGGCGACTAAAAGTAAAACAAAAATCTTTTTGTTTGACCCTAAAAACCAATGCCAGAATACTGCAATCTTTATGATGTACTATTAATTACTGATAAAGATATCAAGCGTCCTGTGGCAAAAGCAGTAGATATTGGTAGCAAACGACTAATTAATTTAGCTCCCGATGCATGGTTACAATGGGTGACACAGCGTCCTGAAGTTGTGGCGAAAGAAATTTTCGGTTCTGAGTTTCAGTGGATTAGCCGTGAAACAGATGTATTGGTGAAGGCATACAGTGCCACTCACGGGGATTTTTTAGTATTAAATGAACTACAACTGCGTTATACAGCACAGATGCCTCTACGCATGAGAGCTTATGCTGCCTTGGCACAAGAACGCTACCGATTGCCAACTTATCCAGTACTGATCAATATTTTGCCGCCTCCATCCGCCTTAACTATTGTCAATAGTTACAAACAGGAATTTTTGGGATTACGTGCCATCCAAGATTATCGCGTGATTAATTTGTGGGAAATCGATGCTGAAATAGTGTTTGAGCAACCATTACCATCGTTGTTACCCTTTGTGCCAATCCTGCGAGGAGGAGGAGAGGTATCAGTTGTGCAACGCGCATTACAGGCGCTACGAGCAGATGCACAGTTTAACCAATTAGAATCATTGCTGGCATTTTTTGCTAGCTTTGTTTTAGAAACGCCTTTAGTGCAACAAATGATGAGGTGGGATATGGCAATATTGCGAGAATCGCCTTGGTATCACGAGATTGAGCAAAGAGGTATTCAAGAGGGTGCGCGACGGCAGTTAATCCGAGTATTGGAACAACGCTTTGGCGAAATTCCCCATGAAGTAGAAGTAAGGCTTGAGGGCAAAAATGTAGAACAATTAGAAATTTTAATGGATAGCGCGATCGCAGTGAATTCTTTAGACGAATTTCTCACAATTATATCTGCGTGACACACTCTACACACTCCTATCGACGGTGAGTGTGGGCTTCTGTGCGACTCCTCTACGAGGAAAATACAGTAGCGCTGAAAACCACGTTTAAGAGTGCGTAAGCCCTTTGTGGCTACCCAAATTCAATCAACGACTGCCCGAATTCAATCAACGGCTGCCTAAATTAAATCAACGATTGACCGAATTCAATCAACAACTGCCCGAATTCAATCAACGACTACCCGAATTCAATCAACGACTACCCGAATTCAATTAACGACTGCCCGAATTCAATCAACGACTCCCCAACTTCAATATAAAAACTTAGCAAATTTGCTTTTATTAAACACGAAAGCGATGGCTTTGCTAACGCCAAGGGCGAACGCAACAACTGGAAACAGTTCTAGCTTTTTTTGCTACGTTTGTTTTAGAGAATACGCTCGTTCAAGAAATCATGAGGTGGGATATGTCTGTATTACGTGAGTCACCTTGGTATCAAGAAATTTTGCGCGAAGGGGAAGCACGTGGAGAAGAACGCGGGAAAACAAGCGGAGAACTACGAGGAATACTTTCTGCGATTGAAATTAATTTAGAGTTGAAATTTAGCGATCGCGGCTTACAATTAATGCCACAGATTAATCAGATTCAGGATTTGGAGCGTTTGAAGACAATTTTACGAAATATTGTCACTGCAAATACTGTTGAGGAATTGCAACAGATTTTGTAATTCTCAAGTTAGTTATCATTCATTTCCCAAATAAGCTTCAATTACAGCCGGGTCGTTTCTAACTATAGATGGTTCACCCAAAGCAATCAACTGCCCAAAATCTAACACGGCAATGCGATCGCACAAACCCATAACCAAGGGTACATGGTGTTCAATCAGCACAATTGTCAAATTAAACTGTTCTCGCAGACTGCGGATAAATTCACTCAGCTGCTGCTTTTCGTTGGGGTTCATCCCCGCCGCCGGTTCGTCGAGGAGTAAGATTTGCGGTTCTAAGGCTAAAGCGCGGGCAATTTCCAGGCGACGCTGATCGCCGTAGGCGAAGTTTTTAGCTTTTTCGTCAGCGCGATCGCTCAATCCCACCATTTCTAATAATTGTAAAGCTTTTCGCCTGCTTTTTTTCTCTTCCCGACGCGCTGGTGGTAATCCCAAAACTCCTGTTAATAGATTACTTTTATTATCTAAATGTCGGGCAATTATTACATTTTCTAGCGCTGACAATTCACCAAATAAGCGAATATTTTGAAAAGTCCTAGCAATACCTAAACCTGCAATTTGATGCGGGCGTAGCTGGGAAATATTAGCACCTTGATAGCGCAACTCTCCACTAGAAAGGGGAATAAAAGCTGTAATCAAATTAAACAGTGTTGTTTTCCCAGCGCCGTTAGGGCCAATTAATCCAAAAATCTCATGTTGATTGACTGTAAAAGATACATTATTCACCGCTACTAAACCCCCAAAACGGCGAGTTAGTGATTTGGCTTCTAAAACAATGTTATTTGTCATTGCGCTGTGGCTTTAATCAAATCGGCTGCTTTTTCACCAATCATAATTGTGGGTGCATTTGTGTTTCCCGTGGTAATAGTTGGCATAATTGATGCATCTACTACACGTAATCCAGCAACACCATGAACTCTTAGTTCGGGGTTTACTACTGAATCAGCGTCAGTTCCCATTTTACAAGTGCCGACTGGGTGGTATACACTGTCACAGGTTTCCCGGATGTAAGCTAGGAGTGTTTCATCACTCTTATTATCAGCACCAGGGGCTGCTTCTTCTCCTCGCAACTCATCAAATACACTTGAGTGGAATATCTGCCGTATAATTTTGACCCCTGCCAGGAGCTTTTGCAAATCAGATTCACTTTGGAGATAATTCATCTGAATTATAGCTGGGTCTTTGGAAAAAGCAGAACTCAGACTGACACTACCACGACTTTCGGGATTAGTCACACAAACTGTAGCCGTGAATCCTGGCGCAGAACGTGCATAAGCAGGATGTGTCCATAAAACAGGGCCAGAGAAAAACTGTAAATCGGGCACAGCATCTAAACGACCTTCAGTATGCAGGAACAATCCAACTTCTGCAATATTGCTGGTTAAATCGGGTTGCAAATCCTGGGTTGCTTCGTGTGCTACGCCGACTAGAATGTGATCTTGGAGGTTCTGACCGACACCAGGTAAATCAACGACTACAGGAATGTCGAAATTCTGTAGATGTTCTGCATTGCCAATCCCAGAGAGCATCAACAGCTTGGGCGAATCGATCGCACCAGCACTTAGAATCACTTCCTGTTCTACCCGAACTTGGTGTATCGTTCCCTCATGGATATATTCTACGCCTACAGTCTGCGTTCCCTCAAACAATAATCTAGTAACTAACGCGCCAGTTGTGACGGTTAAGTTGGGACGCTCCAAAATCGGTAGTAGAAACGCAGTCGCCGTACTGTGGCGCTTACCATCTTTAATTGTCAACTGATAAAATCCGGCTCCGTGCTGTTGTGCGCCATTAAAATCAGGATTGCGCTCATAGCCAAGTCCAATAGCGGCTTCCAGAAATTTTTGTGACATGACGCTAGGAGCTAAAGGATCTGTCACACTCAGCAATCCATCAACTCCGTGAAATTCAGATGCTCCTCGTTGCTGATTTTCAGATTTCTGGAAATAGGGCAACACATCTTCATAACTCCAACCAACATTGCCTAATTTCTCCCAATGGTCATAATCAACCCGACTGCCTCGAATATAGATCATGGCATTGATCGCACTAGTGCCACCTAAGACTTTCCCGCGCGGACAATAAATTTTCCGGTTATTGATATACGGTTCTTCTTCTGTAAAATATGCCCAGTCCGCCTCTGTACCCCAAAGTTTTGTCCAGGCTAGAGGAATTTCGTGTTCTGGCAAGTTAGGCGGATTGCCTGCCTCTAGCAACAATACAGTCGTTTCGGCATCTTCTGTCAACCGATTTGCGACGACACAACCAGCCGAACCTGCACCAATTACAATATAATCATATTTATCCTTCATAATATTATCTGTATTCTATTTATTAACTTGTCTATTTTGATGTTTTGAAAATTAGCTTTCTCAACTGCTTTTTACACTTTTTCAAAATATCTGGAGTTACAAATCCTTGGGGAAAAAATATAGTTCCTAAGACTATTAATATACCATAAATAATTAATCTACCATCTCGTAAAAATTGGGCTAACCAATTGGGTAATCCTGGTATATCGGCGATTCTTCGTAAAACAATTTCTAATAAAACTTTTAATACAATCGCACCTACCACCGAACCTAAAAAAGTTCTAGAACCACCAATTAACACAATCGTCAAATAAGTGATGCTAGCATCAAAAGTACCTTGTCGAGCATTCCAGGTATTGAGAAAATGAGCGCTGATGACACCTACAATTCCAGCAAGCATTGCTCCGAGAGTAAAGGCTAAAACTTTGTAGTAGGTGGGGTTGATTCCCATTGCACTGGCAGCTAATTCATCTTCGCGGATAGCAATGAATGCCCTACCTGTGCGAATGCGTTCTAAACGGTAAAATAATACCATACTAACTAACAGTAATGGTACAGCAATCCACAAATATTCGATTTGGCTTTGGAATGGTTGAGGAATACCAAAAATTCCTACAGCACCGCCTGTAATATCTAAATTTAAGGATACAACTCGCAATACTTCTACAAAAGCAATAGTTGCGATCGCTAAATAAATTCCCCGTAACCTTAATGCCGGAATTCCCACTATTACAGCTAATATACCGGAGATTAAACCAGCAATCAACATTTCTAATAAAAGTAATGGAATGGGAAATAAATTATTACTAGATGGAAAAACTTTTGTAGATAAAATCGCTGCAATATATCCACCTAAAGCATAAAATCCAGGACTAGCCAAAGATAATTGTCCAGCCATTAGGGGTAAATAAAGCGATAATCCTAATAAAGCCTCCAATACCATGTAGACTATTGGTGATTCATAAGTAGAGAAAAATTCAGCCATTGTAAAATATTTTGATTAAGCTGTTAATATTTGCTCTGCTGTTAACGCCAGTTCAGGAAAAGTTCGTGACACAATTCTTTCTGAACCTCTAAAATATGTGCGTTGAGATTTACCCTCGGCATCTAATAAAAAAACAAACACAGTCGGAACTTTGGGATTTTCCAAATACTCTCTTGAACCAATTGCTAAATAATCTACAATCCAATATTCTGTAATACCTAAGCGTTGATATTCATCTAATTTATCAATGTAGTCATCTTCCCAATTAGTTGATGTTACCTCGATAGCTAGCTGGATAGGTTCTTCAAGTGCAGAATAAGCAGAACGATTTGAGCGCCATACATCTTTATCTATCACACTGACATCAGGCTTGCGTCCTTGTTCTATTCCATTGGCAGTTATGGTTTTTAAAAGTGCTGTGTTTTTTACTACGTAATTCAGGTTTAGACGTTTAATTTCATCATTGAAACTCAACAATATAAAATCAGCGATATCATCATGATTTCTCGTTGCACGCACTTCTACAATTTCCCCATCCACAAGTTCATATAAACCTTCTTCTGGACATTCTTCCAAAAATTGATCGAAAGTTAATTTTTGTTTGGTGTATGTTTTCATCACGCTACGTCTCTTTAAACTTTTTGGATAAACCGACGACCTAGCAAGCCTTGGGGTCTAACTAACAACATGATAAATAATATTCCGTAGGCTACAGCTTCTTTGTAACCGGAATATTCTGCCGGCACAAAAGCTTCAACTAATCCAATGAGTAATCCTCCTAAAACTGCGCCGGGAATACTACCTAAACCACCTAAGACAATTACCGCTAAACCCCGCAACCCAAAAGCAATGCCAAAATATGGGCCAGCAATACTAACACTAGAGGCGACTAAGGTTCCTGCTAATCCTGCTAAGAAACTGCTGATGAAGAATGTGAGGATGATAAAGCGATCGCTATTAATGCCTAACAAACTAGCTGTAGTCGGATCTTCTGCGATCGCCTGCATTGCTTTACCATACTTAGTCCGATTGATAAAATAGGTAATAATTGCCACAATCGCAACTGATACAGCAAAAATTATTATCTGAACGGTGCGAATAGGAATTTCCTTTTCTGGAGTACCAAAATTAATCGAAGGTGGTAAATTCCCATAAGTATCTGCGGGGTATGTGTAACTTTCTGCGCCTACTAAATACTGGATTAAGTTCACAATTACCACTGCTACCCCCAAGCTGGAAACAACAGTTAATAAGGGATCAGATCCTTGACGGCGCAAAGGTTGAAAAGCAACCCGTTCCATTACTACCCCAATCAATCCTGCCAAGGTACTTCCTAAAATTAAGGCTATAGCAAATGGCAATTTTATTGGCAAGGCTGCATTAGCTAGCAAGCCATTAAATCCAAAGTTACCACCCATCAGGGCATAAGTGAAATATGCACCCAAGGTAAAAATCGCGCCATGAGCTAAATTAATGATGCCCAAAATTGAATAAACTAAGGTATATCCCAATGCAAAAATTGCATAGATACTACCAATAGATAATCCGTTCAAAAATTGTTGCAGAAATAGAGTTATATCCATGTTGCAACTATTTTATAAATACGAATTTTCCACTGTTCCCATCTTTATCCATCTTGATCTTGGCAACGTAAAATTCTTTTTGAATCACATCACCTACTGGTGTAAAAGCAATCTCACCTAAAGGAGTATCATACTTTCCAGCTAGTATTTGCTTGTTCAATTCTGTCCGCAGTTTATCAAGAGGTAAGGTGCTGATTTTGGTTTTTTTATCCAACTCTTTCAGAGCTTCAACATACACCTGTACCGCCGCAAAAGATTGACCGGTAAATTGGGCTGGTTCTTTCTTATATTGCTCAATATAGGTTTGGCGAAATACCTTATTAATCTCACCAGGATATTCAGGACTGTAAGCTTGAGCAATCAACACACCATCGCAAAGGGCTTTACAGACTGATAAAACATTGGGTGTATTTAGACCATTACCACCAATAATTATGCCTTTATAACCCAACTCTCGCAGTTGCCGCACTAAGTTACCACCATCAGCAGCTAGACCCGAAATAATTACTAAATCTGGTTTTAAGTTAATTGCATTGGTAGCTTGGGCTTGAAAGTCTGTATCAGTAGTTTGGAACTTTTGAACTGTTACTAATTCTAGCCCTTGTTCTTTAACTGCTTTTTGAAAAATCTCTGTTTCTGATTTATTAAATGCGTCATTTTGGGCGTAAAAAACTGCCACTTTTTTGATTTGAGGATTCTGCTTTAGTGCAGCTTTCACAGAATTAGGGGCAACTATCGAGACGGGGGCAGATACACGAGCTACATAATCACCAATTTCGGGAATTCCGTTTGCGGTATTTGATGCTCCAATAACTGGAACTTTAGCACGTTCGGCAATGGGGTCAGCACTAAACGCTTGTTGTGACAAAGTAGGGCCAACAATACCGACAACTTTATCCTTGTTAATTAAAGTTTGAAAAGCGTTAATTGCTCCAGCTTCATCACCGCTAGTATCTTGGGCTATTAATTTAATCGGAGTGCCATTAATACCACCTTTACTATTGAAATACTTCTCGGCAATTCTGGCTCCCACAAATCCCTCTTGACCAAGTAATGCTACGTTGCTGGTTTGTGCTAAAGCAATACCGATGGGAATCGCACCCGATGTAGTCGTTGTCTGGGCGGTGTTAGTTGTAGTGTTATTTGGAGTACTATTTGGAGGATTTGTCACAGAGCCACCGCCACCACAGCCTGTTAGTAGCAAAGCGCAAGTTGATAATAATGCTGTTGTCTGAGCGATCGCGTTGTTCATCGTTAAATAATCATGTAGTTATTAGATATTCGGCAAAAGCTCACAGTAATTTTCATAATCTACAAACAAAATGACGCAGATTTATACTTTTGCACGAATTCTATTAAATCATTCTTATTTCACCATGCAAAGACAAATATTCAAAGTGCTGCTAAATACAAATTATTATAATTAGTAATGATTTTATCATTCCCCATCAGTTTAGTTGAATCCTAAGTAAGTACTTTTAAACCTCTTTTTCGCTACCAGGTAATCCTTTAGGTTCGTAGTGACGGCAACCGTTACATGGGCCGTCGGGATTGACAGCACAACGCATATAACCAGAGCGGGCATTAAATTTGCAGCTGATGTCGCCAATTAAATAACCTACCCCTTCTAAATAATAGCGATCGCTTTCAATCGGTCTAAGGTTTTGCCGTCCCTGCACTACTGAAAAATTCATGGCTGCTTGCCTCATCCGTAGGCGCGATCGCGCATGGGTTTTGCGGATCGCCCACAGAGAAATCAGGGACGGTAAAAAACCAACGGCAATTACTAAAAGTGTCTTTAACACCTTTTTTTACCTCTTCTGTGCGCTGATTGATTGTCCCTGATGTTGCACTCTGGTTTACGGAAGTGCAAATATTAGGGCAGTTTTGCCTAATTGCAACCATAGTTGGTGGCGATTAGCAATGGCAGTGTAGTATTTAGCAATTTTAACGAAGAAGTTCCTTCTGCCACTTCAATCAGCATAACTGTTACAACCCAGGCGTGAACTGCCGTTGAATGTTGATAATTTTAAGATTTGTTGACTAATGCCTTTTTGCAAAAGTGTCTTGTGTCAGTCTCCGCCCCATTCTTGTTTTTTCTGTGTCGCTGCGATGCTAATCTTTTTTTGGTTTGCTGACGAAGTTGCTGTGCTAGCAGTGCGGCTTCCCTTTCGGCTCGGAATAAATCAACTTTTCGCGTTGTCAAAATAAATGATTCGTCAGGTTTTCGTTTCACCCAAGGGACACTAATTGCGAAATACTGACAAATTTGTTTACCTAGCTCCTTCTTCAAGAGTGGGTAACGTTTTTGACTATTCAGTGTGTTAGCGATCGCTTTCAACTCCAATATCGCTGCTTCCAACTCTCCCGCCATCTGATTGATACGCTCTACTTGTGTTATCAAACGCTCTCGTTCACTGATGATTTTTTCCTGTTGGGGTTGCAGTGGCACTATTGCAGTAGTTACAGGTGTAGGCTGCAACAGCGAGACTTTCAGCAAAATGGGTTTTTTGTCCGTGTCTAAGATTTTTTTCATACTACCTCAAGTAAGGCTAGCTGACTTTTAAGGCATCTTAGCAGCAAATTAGTATACTTGTACTATAAATTTTTTATACGAGATTTAATCTGAGGAATTATGATTAGGACTTACGCAAAACTACACGCACTCCGGGGAGATTTACGTAGACTCAAAATGGTCTTGCTGCTACCTGTGTTATTTGCGTAAGTTCTGCTACTGTATAAGGGCAAAAGACTTGCTAGCGCTGATAATATTTTTATAGAACTCATATTTAATTTTTTAAAAAATGAGATTAAGAATATACCAAATAGCTGATACCGAAGAAATTATGAAATTGTTCTACGACACTATTCATGAAGTGAACATTCATGATTACACACAAGAACAAGTAGATGCTTGGGCACCAGCAAATATGGATATTGACCTTTGGATTAAAGGTTTAGGAAGTAAGTTTACTTATGTAGCAGAGGAAAATGGTAAAATTATCGGTTTTGGGGAATTAGAGGCTAATGGGCATATTGACCGTTTTTACTGTCATAAAGATTTTCAAAGAAAAGGGATTGGTAAAAAAATCTTAGAGCAGCTTGAATCCAAAGCAAAAGATTTAGGAATTGAAAGATTATTTACAGAAGCTAGTATTACAGCTAAACCGTTTTTTGAAAGCCAGAATTTTATTGTTGTGAAACAGCAAGAGGTAGAACGGAGAGGGCAAAAGCTGACAAATTTTATTATGGAAAAATCAATTTAATAATTAAGTAAATTATTTCTAAAAGATTGACTTAAATTTATTTCAATAATGATAATAAAACTTTTGTAGGTTATGTCGCGGTGCGTTAGGCTAAAGCCATAACACACCCTACTTAAGATTTGCTTACTCGATCGATAGTCTCTGAATTAATTTTAAATTGCAGTTTTTCTCGTAATTGTTGTGCTTGCTGATAAGCTACTGTCCGCCCTTTGTTTGAATTGTGTAATTCTGCTGGTTCCAAAGACTGAATATAGTAACGTAAGCGAGTTCTCATTGCCCAAATTCCCATTGAAGGAAACAGAATTAAGGCAAACATGAAAGGCGATAAAGGTAAGAATGGTAATTTGACTAGTCGCTGCAATTTCTGGAAATTAACAGCCCAAGGATGTAAAAACTCACTCCCGATGCAAACTAATGGGAGAATGGGAATATGATAGCGATCGCTGAACTTAACAAAACTCACATCAAACTTTTCTAGTTGATAGCGTCTTTTCCAACCTTTCAGAGGGCCACGGATACCTTCGGGTGCATATAAGATGATTTTATCTTGGGCCATAGCTGCCTCAAAATCATCTAATTCGGCTCGCACACCACCCAAAACCTGCGACCATTTAGGCGGTAGCCACCAAATAACCCAAGGATGATCAAATAATGCTGGACTTGCTACGGGTTGTACCACCCATCCTCTAGCTTCACTTAATAAATAACCCAAAGTCAAAAAATCCCAAGGGAAACTCATCCCTGCGTGATTCATTGCCACAATCAATGGCCCTGTTTGCGGCAAGTTTTCGACTTGTTTTAATTCTCCCCGAAAATAGTATTTAACGATGGGGCCGAGAACTTCTTTGCGAAAGGCTTGTTGATATTTGGGATCAAATTCACCAAGTTCTTTTCGGGGTGAACGGAAACCAAGACGCAACCAGCGAATCAGCATCGCTAGATAAAATCCGCCAGGAATTAAAAATAGTCCATATTCTAGCCAATTCCAACCGTCTGTATCGGTATGATAGTGCTGCCAATGGCGGTTAAATAAAATTAGCCAGCCTGGAGGGTACCAAAGACAAAACCAATCAAACCAGCTAAATATATAGCCTTCACCTGGTGCATTTTCCAGTTGAGTATCGAGGAGGTTTTGGGAGTGTTGATTAATCAAAACGGTTAAAGTTCAGGCAAACATTTGATTAAAAGTGCATTATAGCTTTATAGTTTTGCCATTGGTATCTGACTCAGGGTAAGGGCATCTCAAACACTAATGACAAAAAGGTTTAGAGAAATTATCCTGTTGGAATAAGCAAGCAGCGATTACGTTGGGAGCATCCCCATTTTTCAAAAATCCACGGAACTAAGGCACAAACCCTTTATAACTGTCTTCCCTTTGCGTTCTTCTCTGCAAGGCGTTGTGCTAATGCGGTTCGTTTCTTTATTCTCTTATTGCGCTCAAGAGAATATTTATAATGTAAAAAATTAAGTTCTGTATGAAGCATAGCAATTTAACGTTCCATAAATTTGCAAGAATGCGTAATGCTTGAAAATCATCAAATTGCTTGGCAATTATACTATTTTGGCATCACACAGCAAGAAAATTTAATATTTATTTTATAGTTAGCTTCCTAGGTCGCACAACCTTACAACAGTGAGTATTCATCAGAACTGTGGCAGAGGAGTTAAATCAGTGAATAACAAGCAATTAAGACTAATAAATGATATTGCTGTTTCGCCAAAAGATGAAATTGATAATAACTAATGATTATTTAAATTCTTCCTCAAGTTGGAGCCAGATGGCAAGACACTTGTCCTAATCTTCCTATTATGGAACTAAAAAAGCCACTAAAAATTTCAGATTTAATCCGTGAACTTCGGCAGCAACTGGATCTTTCTCAGGAAAAATTTGCAGCCAAGTTAGGGGTTTCCCTGCGAACAGTCAATCGCTGGGAGAACGGATCTACAGTGCCTTCGCAGATGGCACTAAAGCTGATTGAAGAAATGTTACAGAAGATGGGCGAACCAGGCAAAAGACTACTGAACGAGTATCTCCTGAAAGCGGAGCAACGGGAGGACTCTTAAGATGATGCTGAAAGTATCCGAAAAATTTTTGATGATTCGCTCTTGGTTACTAACTTATGGCGTGATGATTCTGGCAGTCATAGCGGCACTGCTGCTGACACAACTATTGCTACCAGTTTTTGATCCGAGCGTATTTACATTATTTTATGCTGCTGTGGCAGTCAGCGCTTGGTACGGCGGCATGAGACTTGGAGTATTAGCGATCGCATTATCTGTTACAACTGCGCTGTATTTTTTGCTGGAGCCAGTCTACTCGTTCGATTTTCTCAGCCTAAACGTTTTAGTACAATTAACCACATTCTCACTAGTATCCTTCTTAATTACCGCCCTCTCTTCAGAGTTGCGAAATGCCAGACGCAAGGCCGAGACAAGCCTGAAATTGTTGCAAAATAGCGAAATGCGGTTTAGTCGCCTGGCAAAATCCAACATCATTGGAGTCATTGTTACTGATATTAAGAACGGCTCCATCATAGAAGCAAATGATGCTTTTCTAAAAATGGTCGGCTATACGCGAGAAGATTTGGCGGCTAACCAAATAAAGTGGCGTGAAATTACCCCACCTGAATATCTTCTATCGAGTGAACGTTCAGTAGAAGAAGTAAGAACGACCGGAGTATGTAAACCCTTTGAGAAGGAATATATCTGCAAAGATGGCACAAGAGTTCCCGTTTTGCTCGGTTCTGTCCTTGTGCAAGAAACAGAAGAAACTGTCATTGGCTTTGTTGTTGATTTGAGCGAACGCAAACAAGCCGAACAAATCTTGCGGGAGAAGGAAGAACGTCTGAGGTTAGCTAACGAGCGTTTTCAGTTAGCAGCATCGGCGGTCAATTGTCTTATTTATGACTGGAATGTAGAACAGGATACTGTTGAAAGAACCGATGGGTTAACCCGGATTTTGGGCTATTCTCTTGATATTGCAGAACCAACAGGTAATTGGTGGCGAGAACTTGTCCATCCAGAGGATTTGCAACGCGTACAAGAGGAGTCGGCCATCGCTTTGGCAAATAGCGATCGCTATACTGCTGAGTATCGCATTCGCAACCAAGATAACCAGTACGTCTATGTACTGGATCAAGGAATAGTGGTGCAACGGGATGCTGATGGAAAACCATTACGCATTATTGGCAGCACTACAGATATTAGCGATGTCTATGACGAGCTTCGTTTACGCAAGCAAGCAGAGAAAGCAGTCCAAGAAAGTGAAGAACGACTCAGGAGTTTTGTCAAAGCAAATATAGTTGGCATTATCTTTGGTGATGTGAATGGTAGTATCACTGAAGCCAACGACGAGTTCTTGAGAATTGTAGGCTATACCCAAGCAGATATCCAGGCAGGCAGACTACGCTGGAGTGATATTACGCTTTCTGAGTATCAATATTTAGATGAACTGGCTATTGCTGAGGCAACAGTAAAGGGAACCTGTACACCTTATGAGAAGGAATGTATTCGCAAAGATGGTTCTATTGTCCCAGTTGTCGTTGGCTACTCCCTTTTAGGAGAATCTGGGCAGAAATCAGTTGCATTTATTCTTGATATTAGTGACCTCAAGCAAGCTAAAAAAGCGCTGAGTCAGAGTCAAGAGCAATTTCAAGCTTTTATGGACAATATTCCTGCCGCCGCATGGATTACGAATGCAGACGGGCGTATACTCTACCTCAGCCCAACTTACCTGAGCATATTTGATGTAGCAACCAAAAAAGCGATTAATAAAAACATTTTTGACCTATATCCAGCCCAAATCGCTCAACCCTTACTTGATAACATTCGAATAGTTGCCCAAACGAATCAGGTTGTTGAAACTATTGAGTCTGCCCCACGCACAGATGGCACTCTAGGGGAATTTTTGGTGTATAAATTTCCCATTGCAAATGCAACAGGGCAACGTCTAGTAGGAGGGGTTGCAGTTGACATCACCGAACGCGAACGCATCCTTCGTGAACGCCAGCTTGCAGAACTTGCTTTGCAAGAGCGCAGTGAAAGGCTCAAACTGCTCTCTGAAACCACCAGTGATTTGCTTTCAACAGAGCGTCCGTTGGATTTAATGAACAGTTTGTTTAGTAAACTTTCGGCGCAAATGGATTTACATTTTTACTTCCACTATCTAATTGAGACACACGAAAATCAGCAGAAACTTCGGTTAGTTGCTTGGAATGGCATTACTGATGAAGTATTTCAAGCAATTGAATACCTGGAATTTAACCAAGGGATGTGCGGACTAATAGCGCAAGAACGCCGTCAAATTGTCGTCAACAATGTGCTGAACTATACTCATCCAAATGCCCAGATCCTCAAGTCTTTAGAAATCACAGCATACGCCGGTCAACCGTTAATTGCTCAGGGAAAGCTGCTTGGTGTCCTTTCTTTTGCCAGTCGCACCCGTACCCACTTTACCTCTGGGGAGATTGCCCTACTACAAGCAACCTCCGATCAGATAGCGGTTGCTTTGGAACGCGCTGAGTTAATGACTTCGTTACAGCGACGCAAAGAAGAATTGATCCAAGCGAACCGGATTAAAGATGAATTTTTGGCGGTTCTTTCCCACGAACTTCGCACGCCGCTAAACCCGATTTTGGGATGGTCAAAGTTACTGCAAACTAAAAAGTATGATGAAGCAACCACCACTCGCGCTCTCGAAACCATTGAGCGCAATGCCAAGCTTCAGACTCAACTAATTGAAGACTTGCTAGATGTCTCTCGCATTTTACAAGGTAAACTGAGTTTGAATATTGCTCCTGTAAATCTGGAAACTGCGATCGCATCTGCAATAGAAACTGTGCGTCTAGCCGCCCAAGCCAAATCAATAAATTTGCAATTTACGATTTTAGATTTTGGATTAGAAAATTCTCACGGAAATTTAGAATCTATCGATTTTAACAACCAATCTGACGGTCTCAAATCCCAAATCCAAGTTACGCTTCCAGCATCCCAAAGGTGCGATGCAAAATTCCTAGTAACTGGTGATTCTGGTCGCTTGCAGCAAGTTATCTGGAATTTACTTTCCAATGCGATTAAGTTTACACCCCAAGGTGGAGAGGTAGAAATTAGTTTACAGTCTGTTGGTTCTCAGGTTCAACTTCGAGTCAGTGATACAGGTAAGGGAATTAGCCCAGATTTTTTACCATTCGTATTTGACTACTTCCGACAAGCTGATGGTGCAACTACCAGAAAATTTGGGGGATTGGGATTAGGATTAGCTATTGTTCGTCACATCGTCGAGCTACATGGAGGCACAGTTAAGGCAGAAAGTTTAGGCGAAGAACAGGGAGCAACTTTTACAGTCATGCTACCGATAATCAAGATTCACCCAGATAGCCACCAGATTTGTATACAACCTGATGATTTACCCAATCTAAATGGGGTGAAAGTTCTGCTTGTGGATGATGAGCGTGATACGCGAGAGTTAATTGCTTTCATTTTGGAGCAATCTGGCGCGGTGGTAAATCAGACAGCATCGGCTGTGGAAGCATTACAAACTATGCCTCAGTTCCAACCAAATTTGCTGTTAAGCGACATTGGAATGCCAGAAATAGACGGCTATATGCTGATGCGTCAAATCAGAGCGATGTCACCAGAACAAGGAGGGACAATTCCAGCGATCGCTCTTACAGCTTATGCTGGTGAGGCTGACTACCAACAGGCAATCGCCGCCGGATTTGGGCAGCATATCACCAAACCTGTAGAGCCAGCTAAATTAGTTCGAGCGATCGCAAACTTGATTTATAGTCGTAGCAACCTGCCTTAGATCTCCAAATTCATAGAGAAGTAGGGGATCTGGACACCGCGATTTATGCTTACAAACAAACATTACTTTTTTCACCATCTTGTTATTTCTTAATTTGTTGACAGAATAAGAATCTTTAGTTGCTCCATAAGTTTTTAAATTTTAGTTTGGGAGGGGAGCAATCTCCCCTTCTACATAGCTTATCGGTTATCTTTTGGTGAATTTAAATCAGAAAGGACTTTTAAAGCTGCGGGCGTAATTGTCGAAGCAAGAGGGACGTAAACAGAGTCTATTGCAGATAAGCCAACAGGAAACATTGCCAACAAAATGAGGGCACTGTTCATAAATAACTTGTTCATGGGTATAATTGAGCTAAGATTTATTTGAACTGCCTCAGTAATTAATTACTTGAGGCTTTTATTTGCGTAATTGTTAGTAGAGCAACTTACGCCAAAGTTTAAAAACTCGACACCTTTTTTATAAGTCCTGACAAAGAATCTCTGCTGATAAATTTTTCTGACTACTTACACTTTGTCGCTAATCGCAGCAGAGATGTGCTGATGAGATGACATCATTATGGTGAAATTATGACAAATATGCCTCTTAAAGGCTAAATGGGGGCAAATTCAAACTTTAATAAATCCATCGTCCTTCCTGACGGGTGTGAACTAAAGCAGTTTCCTTGAGGGTTTTCAGGTGAAAAGATAGTTTCGACTGATTTACCCCCAAGGCTTTGCACAAATCACATACACATAATTCTTGCTGTCGTAGCAGTTCCAGCATACTAATTATGAGTGGATCGGAAAGAGCATAAAAGCCAGCAGCAATTAAATGAGGAATAGTGGTAGCAGGGGTTTGCATGAATTAAATTTCGAGAAGAAATGCTATCAACCTGAAGCTGAGACTACACTTTCAGGTTGATAGCGAATACCAGCTTGCTTAAAGCGGTGTAAAGCTTCACCCAAGCGATCGCAGTCTGCAATCAAACTAATCCTGACATACCCTTCACCTGCAACCCCAAAGGCATTACCAGGGGTAACAACAACGCCAGTTTGCTGCAACACATTCAAGGCGAAATCTGTGGAACCCATACCAACGGGACACTTCACCCAAAGATACATTGTCGCCTTGGTTCTGGGGATATCCCAACCCAACTCTCCTAACCCGTCAATCAGAAAATCGCGGCGGGTACGGTAGCGTTGTTGTACTTCATGCAAATAGACATCTGGTAGTTGCAAAGCGGTTTCGGCTGCTTTTTGCAAGGCGGAAAAAATACCGTAATCCAAGTTAGTTTTTAGTGTCCGCAAACCTTGAATTACATGGCGGTTCCCCACCACAAACCCAACGCGCCAACCAGCCATATTGTAGGTTTTAGATAAGGTGTGAAATTCCACACCAATATCTTTCGCGCCGGGAATTTCTAGCAAGCTAGTGGGTTGATAACCATCAAAAGCTAACTCGGCGTAACATAAATCATGCACCAGCAAAATTTCATATTTGCGGGCAAAGGCGACGATTTCTTCAAAAAATTCGCGGGGGGCAGTGGCAGCAGTGGGATTACTGGGATAGTTGAAATAGAGAATTTTCGCCTGTCTTGCAACTTCATCAGGAATGGCAGCTAAATCAATTAACCAGTCATTTTCGGGTTTGAGAATCAAACTGTGGATTTTGCCGCCAGCGATCGCCGGGCCGCGAAAATGTGCAGGATAAGCTGGGGAAGGAACCAGAACTAAATCGCCAGGGTTAACGTAGGCGATCGCTAAATGGGTTAATCCTTCTTTAGAACCCAGCAATGGCAAAGCTTCGCTATCAGGATCGAGAACCACACCATAACGGCGATGATACCAATTAGTGATGGCACGACGAAAACTAGCAGTGCCTTCAAAGGGCGGATAACCGTGATTGGCGGGATCTTTCAAGGCTGCGATCGCCGCTTCAACAACTGGTGCTGGCGTTGCACCGTCGGGGTTTCCCATACCCAAATCAATTAAATCTAACCCTTGTTCCCGTGCTTTCGCTTTTAGTTCATCTAAACGGGCAAATACATAAGGTGGCAGTTTTTGTATGCGTTCTGCTGGGACAATCCAATTTAAACTCATTCTTCAACCTCGTCACTGATTCCCTTGGGCGAAACTCGATTCATGTCTTTACTATCTATAGGTGCAGTGGTGGAAACCATTGCTGCCATTAACTGTTCTGGCGCGACTTTAAATGGTAGTCGATGGATGTCAGAATTAGGAACTAGAGCAATTTCGGCGGCTGTTTGTAACTCACCTAATGTAATATTGCCCAATCCCAAATCACTTAATTTTTGGGGTAATCCAATTTCCGTGTAGAACTTTAATAACTGTTGTCGTGCTGATGCTGCTAGTTGATTGCCTTGTAGCATTTCTTCTAAACGCAGTTGCACCAAAATTCCAAAAGCAACTTTTTCGCCATGAATACTGCTATGTCCTGAAATATGAGTTAAACCATTATGCACGGCATGGGCAGCAACTGTGCGACACTGCGCCCCTCCAAGTCCTCCAACTACCCCAGCTAATAAAACACTTGCGTCTACGACTTCTCGCCAAACTTCACTACCTGGTTCCTTCAAGGCGGCGGCTGACTTTTGCAAGAGGATATCTCGCAAAACTCTTGCTTGTTGCACCGCAGCAATAATTAAGGTGTCTTGCAAATGCCCACTGCTAACAGAGGCTTCATACCATTTAGCGATCGCATCACCAATTCCAGCTACTAATGTCCGTTGTGGTGCAGTTTTAATCAAGTCATAATCGAGTATCAGTAAATCGGGACAACGAGACAGCCCCACATCGTAGAGAAATGCCCCATTTTCCGAATAAACATTCGACAAGGCACTCCAAGCTGCACAAGTAGCCCCTGATGTCGGAATTGTCACCACTGGTAACTGTAACTGCTGCGCGAGTAATTTCGCTGTATCTAAGGCTTTGCCGCCACCAACACCAATAATCACATCAGCTTTATGTTCTTTTGCCTTCTTCTGTAAAGATTTCAGGCTAGCTTCGCAGCAATCTGCACCATAAGAAGCTTGGACAGGATGTAACTGTTGCGTTTCTAAAACTGGTTGCAAATTCTTTCGGCTGATGGCGAGAGTAGATTCACCTGCCACAATCAAGGGACGACTTCCCAAACAGGCAATCTCTGCTGCGGCTGATTGCAATACCCCAGAACCACGGATGACTTTTGCCGGGGCAACTGTGAGCGTAAATAATAAACTAGAGGTTTGAGTAGACAAAGAAGGTTGAGTAGAAAGTTGATTAGACATATAATCTAGTTTGCCAAAACCTTGATATTTCTTAATCTAATAGACTTGCAACCAAAGATACTTGTTGCCATCTGGCAACAAACTTGCATCTGAATCAACTAGGTTTTAACCGATCTAATCGCTAATTGGTTAAGCCATTTAACGACGTTGCTTGAATCTGTGATGTCCATTAGCCTGAAATTCCGAACTATCAAAGTTTTGAATAACCGTATGATTAACTAACATTACCACTCTCAGATTCTCAAGAAAAGTGATTGAGAACTGAATCGTCTGTCGATGGTCATTTCAGCTATGGTATAGATGCGTTAGGGTTTACAGATCGATGTCCGCTCCCACGCCGTTTCCTTTGGCTGCAAAAAATTGTAAAAATGTCAATAGTGGCAATTACAATAACAACTGACAAATCACAACTGTGTAGTATCCATTACCCGCAGGCTGATCGAGCTTTTTCCACAGTAGAATCACGAAAGTGTGAATATCTTAATCTAATAATAACTATTAATGTATCGGTAAATACAAAAGAAATTATGTCATTCTGATAACAAGCATTGGGAATGGGGCATTGGAAAACTCTTTCCCATTCCCCATTCCCCATTCCCTTAAGCGTTAGATTTTGGCAATTGGGCGAATTTGTCTGTGTAAATTTCCACTGTGACTGGTGAATTTTGATGAGAAACTAGCGATCGCTTGGCCTCACCCAAGTAAATTGGTACAGAAACCCCTGTTTCCGGATGGATAATCACGCGGGCGCGAACTGTCAACTTGTCGTCTTCCCGTGTACCTGAACGACCATAAGAAAATAGATTACTAGCTGCTTGACGTAAAGTTGCTTCTAATTGCGTAGGTGTAATTTGAGGTGATGTAGTAATAACCGCTTGTGTTGAGCCATTGTCATAAACTAGAGTGTACTTCGTTGCTCCTGGAATCACAGCCCGACTCAAGGGGACTATCGACAGTGCAAATAAACCACCTGTCAGCACCAGCATAAAGCCAGTCGTACCCACCAGCCGAAAGCGGATGCCCCATTTGAAAATAAAAGCCAAAACTGCTAAGGCAGCGAATGCCAAGGTAGCTATACCTGACCATTGGGTGTACTGAAGAAAGTTAGCTGTTGTGAGCATAAGGTAGGTTATGGATGCGTCTTTTTTTTCGTCACCGACATACCCATTTTACTGAGAGCTTACACCATAAGGGTTATTGTAGTCTTTGATGGCAATCAGAATATTGGGTGCCTAGACGCGTACTTCTAGGTCAAAGCAAGCTACACGAAGCATCTTCAAGATTTGTATGCAGCTTATTGTCAGACATCGTAGTTTTAATAAAGTTTAAACTTGCTTTTAGCCTAAGTTTAGTGATGAAATGGAGCCAACCTCAGAACAATTGAAACAGTTATACAGAGTCTTGACTTGGCTAACGCAAATGTATCTCCCGATTTACCTAGTTACCTTAGATGAGCGAACAGATAACATCGTAGTAATAGCAGGTGAAGAAACAGTTGTAGTAATTAATCTACAGAGAGGTTGATTATGAATAAGTCTAACTTTAGAGACATGACATTATTGATATCGTAGTTATATCACAAGTAAGATTCCCCGTTCAATTCTCCGCTTTTCACTTACAAATAAAGAGGTTCTGGCAGGTTACAAAGACCTAATTTCATTTCAGTAACCATGTTTTACATTCCTTTATAAAAGCTCAAATTATTTCAGATATTCCGTCAAATCAATAGGTTTTTAGTTGTGCTTAACTGAAGAAAAATAACAAATATACAAAAGGGCATCTACAAGAGATGCCCGTCATGCAAGAAAACCCCAAAGGGTTGTCCTTACACCTTCCCAACAATCAGCAACATCGAGTGTGACTAATTAAGTGTTAGTCACACTCACATAGTAATCTTATTAACTAAAAACTTGAATTGTCCCCAGTGCATACACTGAAAAAGAACTAATAGCTATTATCCACGTCTAACTAATTTGGATGAGATTCAAGTCTGTATTGTTGCTTATAACGATGTACTACTCCAGAAATGGCAGCCAAAATTAACCATGAGAGCGCATTCAAACGAAAATCGAAGAGGGTTACATCTACTGTATTCAATAAAACCCAACCAATAAAGGCCAGAAGATAACTGAAAAATATCAATCTATCTTCTGTATTTATATATTTAGACTTTCGTAATAATTGCACGCCTGTAATCAAAATCCAAGCAAGTAAGCCACAAAACAAAAAAGTACTAGGAAAACCAGTTTCAGCAGATAACATCAAAAACAAGTTATGGGGATGACCCAATGGAGTGTGCATCTGCGCTTTGTAAAGTCCACTAAAACTGCGTAATCCCCAACCAGTCCAAGGATGTTCCTTGGCTAAAGACCAGGCAAACTCCCATTGAGTTTTTCGCATTAAAGCGACTGGTCTATCTGGATACATATCGTCATTTAACCTTGCCCAAAAAAAGGCAGGAACTACCCGGCGAAAAATTTGAGCGACTGGCGAGGGAGCAAAAGCTGCCAAAAGCACGCTAGAGACGATCGCAGCAACACCACCTACAAGAATGTGCCAGCCTTGGTAAAGTGCATAAGCTAAACAGGCAAAAATAGCGATCGCCCAGCCATTGCGCGAGTTAGTGAAAATCAAGGTAATGAAATTTGTAATCACCGCTACGGTTAGGAAGATCAAGGGGAGTGAATTCTTCCTAATACCCAATCCTTGATACAATCGCCATTGTTCTAGCCACAACCCTAAGCTAAGGATGAAAATTATTGTTAGATAAGCGGCAAAGGTGTTAGCGTGCAAGAAAAGTGAGGCTATGCGACCTGGTGGATTTCCTCCTGGTACGATCGTCCAACTCAATACAACCCACAAAATCTCTAATTTCAAACTCCAGCCTAAAAATAACTGCCCCAAGCCAAGAATTATTACCGGCATGGAACCGATCACTATAACCCAAGCCATTTGCCGCAATTGGACAAAGGTTTGAATGAGAGCACTATGGGCAACGAAAAGTAAAAAGAATGGTAATAAATTAAATAAGCCAAGGAAAGCTGCTGTTTTGTCATCGGCAAATCCAGCACTTACGATCAGCAACAGACTCAAAAGGGCAAATCCCCAGTTGAGGGGGCGGCGATTAATTTTGTGTGATTGTTTTAGCCAAGTTATTAATGAGACAAAACCAATAGTCACAGCCCCCAACAATGGACTCAATGGGAAGATTAACAATGCCCATAGAGAGTAATTCCAAGAAGATCGCCAGCGAGACTTGAAATAATCAGAAACCTTGTTCAAGCTGGCTCCCAACATTCCTCACGAGTGAGGCGAATTTGGGCTAAGGCGAAAATAGTAGGAATGATCCGACCATAGTTAGTGGCGATCGCTCTCCACCCTAAATCTGCAAAAAACCAAGTCCACATCATCGGCCCAATCACGGCAAACATAGTGCGTGCTGCCCCATAACGAGCTGCACTCACTGTCATACCCCGTTGCGCCATTTGCATAGCTACATAGCTTTGAAATTGCGTCGCAGCTGCTTCTGTGCCTGTAATCGCCGCTTGTTTTGCTACTTCATAAGTAGCAAAGTGGATGGCAAATTGACGGGCAATTTGCTTAAGTACAAGTGGTTGGAGAAGAGAAGTAACCGCGATCGCACCACCGCCTTTGAAAAGCAACCCCAAGGGGTCAGGTTGTAATAAAAGCGGTAGCGGTTCTTTTAGTTCTGATTGCACAAGGTGACGCTGCACTCTGAGAGTCAATTTTTGCTTTTCCTGTTCAGGTAATTTTTTCCATACCTGTCCTAAGAGATGCAAAAATACTTCTGCTTCTAAATCAATAGTTGGCAGCTGATGAGAATAGGGAATTTTTAGATACTTACATACTTGAACTAAGGCTTGTCGGTAAGTTACCTGGCCTGTGCGTCCGCGTAATACCGTCATCCCATCTGCCGCCAAAAAGCGAAAGCGCCCCTCTAGTGCATCTAACCAAGCTTTACGGTCTTGGCTTTGCACTTCGATGGGTTCGGGTGTGTGTACATAGTCTAGGGGATTGAACTTACGACTAAATAAAATTGCCGTTAAATCTTGCAATTCTTCTTCGGTCGCTAACTCTAGCGCCGCCCTCATTTCATCCAATTTCCCTTCCTCCCTTCCGTGCAGCTTTCTGTACCTTATTCTACTATTAGCTTTCAGCAGTCATTAGTAGTAATTTTGTCCTTTGATAATAACAGGAGGCAGGAGGCAGGAGGCAGGGGGCAGAAGTAACTCAATCTCATTTAATATAATCCTACGTATAGAAGGCAGGAGTAACCCACGCGCAACAGCATTGGACTTAGGTTGTAGACAGTATCTTCTTTTTAAACTGGGTAATGACTCAAAATTAAAGTAATCAATGATACTTCTTTCCTTTTGCCTCCTGCCTCCTGCCCTCTGCCTCCTGCCTTCTCTCTAAAGGACTATTGACTCATGACTGATATTGCAGTGATTGGTGCCGGAATGGCCGGTTTAGTCTGCGCCCAGCAATTAAGTCAAGCTGGATATTCTGTGTTAGTGGTGGACAAGTCCCGTGGTTTGGGAGGAAGATTAGCTACACGCCGCTTGCATGGAACTTGGGCCGATCATGGGGCTTGTTACCTGAAGCCAAAGGGTAAATTATTTAGACGTTTTGTGGAGATATTGCGATCGCGCCATATCCTCGAAGTTTGGACAGAGGAAGTTTACGAACTCACAGCAGGCGCTCCTTTATCTGAACCGAAAAACCGTAGTCCGCGATATGTTGCACCTGGGGGAATGAGTGCGATCGCTAAATCCCTAGCTCCAGGTTTAGAAATATTACTGAATCAGCGTGTCATTGCTATTACCCCAACTCCCGAAAAGAGTTGGCGGATCACTCTTGAATCTAGCAACGAAGAATTAACTGCAAAAGCTATAGTTGTCGCCATTCCTGCACCCCAAGCGGTGATGCTGTTGGAATCTTTAGGTGAAGGTGTATTAGATACAGCTTTTCTTGATAACTTGCGTTCTGTAGAATTTTATCCTTCCATTAGTGCGATCGCTGGATATCCTCTCACATCCGAATCACTCCCTCAGTGGAAAGCTCTAACTTTTGTAGATGATGCTGATTTAGCATGGATTGGTTTGGACAGTAGCAAGCGTCCTAACCCTCAACAACCACATTTTGTAGTGCAAAGTAGCGCTGATTTCGCCCAACGCCATCTAGAATCTCAAGATTTAGAACCTGCTGGAAAGCTAATGCTGCAACGAGCAGCTGAATCGTTGTCCCTTCCTTGGCTGAATACTCCCGAATGGATGCAGGTACATCGTTGGCGTTATGCCTTTCCTAGCCGTCCTTGGCACGAGGCTTTTTTGTCTACCGAAACTCCCTTACCCTTAGTTTGCTGTGGTGATTGGTGTGGCGGCAATCTTGCAGAAGGTGCGATGCTTTCTGGATTAGCAGCGGCAGATGAAATTAATCATCAGCTGCGTCATCAACCTTTAGATAATGTGAACTTTTTCAACGTTTTTGTCTGATCATTTCATCAGTAGTTAGACTGATTTTGCGCTCTAGTGAGTCGCTATTTATCTGACTTACTAAATCAATATGCAACAAATAAGCTTTTTAGATGAAACAGCAAATTTTGTAGCAAGCGTCAAATGTGATCTAAATTACTAACAAACCTTAACTTCATTAAAAACTTGTTCCTAATTCAAGATTTTTATTGCCGTTAATTTTGATCCCCTAGCCTTGATGCTGCATTTTATATAGATTTCTGCCTTTTTGGCAAAAATTTGAAACAATTAGGATTATAAATATAAAATGTCGCTAAACTCCCAGCATATTGGATGCTGTTTTAAGAAGTCATGCTGCTAATCAGTATAAACTCTAACTAAAATAAGCAAATCAAAATGTCTCAAATTCAACCAAGACAAAAGGCTAGTTACAGGGTCTATTGCATCTATCAGTTGAATTACTTTTAACTGATTCTCATCTAAAAAATTTGTTTTATCCACCAATCATTGACTTGATAAAAAAAGGAGTTTAAAAATTATGAAAACGGTAGTTAATTTAACACAGCAATCAGTAGTAGGGGAAATTGAAAGCGTTTTGGATACATATCCATACCATCCATATCAAAAAGCCTTTGCGATTCCTGACTTACGCCAAGAGCTTATTGCTTTCGTCCTCACCCGTCTTCCCTCTTTTGACGGCGCTATCTCTGAGGGGCATATTTCCCTAGCGGAGGCTGAACAAGGAAGATTAGCTTATTACAAATTGCCTCGTAAACCCTTAGAGCAGCAGCTCCACCTACAGAATTTGATTCACCAAGGCATTTGTTTAATCGTTCAAGAAAAGTCAGATTGGATTAACGATCATGTTTGTGAAATAGTTCAGCCAGCTTGTGAAGCCTCTCACTGGTTTGGTTAATAGTTCACAGTGAATTTTTAATTTTTGAGCTAATCTAACGGTGTTTAGTCGTGGGGTTAGCTCAATATTTTGGTAAGTATCCTGCTCTTGAGGTGTAAACTTTGACAATTAGATTCAAAGGACATTTCCAGGACATGAGAAAAATAACTGCTTTAATGTTGGTAAGTATTACCGTGACTGTCGGCGTGGGAGTATTAACGCCCAAAGTTACTAATGCCCAATTATTTTATCCACCAGCAAGCGATCGCCATTCATTAATGGTAATCGGTCAAGGAGTAGTGAAAGTGCCAGCAGATACAGCTGATATTGAACTGGTATTCAGTAGCGAAAGTAGCAATGGTGAGTCAGAAACGCAACCATCATCTCTACCGCAAACCCGTCGCATTTCCTCACCCTCCAGTCCCTCTTTGTTGGAACAACAAGACCGGGCTACCTCACCAACTCTATTCTTAAATTACAAAACAGTAGCAGAATCTTCACCAAGCAAAAAATCACTAACTAAAGCAACTCTCCAGCCTGTAGTTAATAGCCTAATTGCCAAAGGAATTAGTGCTGATAAAATTCAAGTACAAATTAACCCGAATTCCAGCGAAAATAACGCCAAAATACTGGTAAGGTTAGAAAAACCAACACGCGATCGCGTCCAGGAAATTGTTGCTACAGCGAACAAAGCGACAAGCCAAATTGACAATCTTTCTGTTAAGACTGTGGGCGTTGAGTACGCAGTAAATGACTGTCAGGCTTTGCAGAGTTCAGTTTATCAATCAGCGATGAAAGATGCTCAAAGCCGCGCTCAGGCTTTAGCAACTGCTATGAGTGTTAAACTTGATGTTCCTTCTGTAGCCGAACCATTTTACACATTATTTTATCCCTCATGTAGTTCTAAAACTGGAGTTCCTTTACCATCATTTGCTAGTTTTTTATTATCACCGACTTATAATCCAGATGCCCCAGCAGAAGTTGAGATGAAAAAGGATATTTTTGTGACATATACAACCAAGTAAGCATTTAAATTTAAGTGTGTCGCACTTTAATTTAATCAAGATGATAAGTGCGATCGCTTAACTATTTTCTTCTGAGCCGAATCAATAACTCCAATAATGAAAAAACTCCAGAAATGTTTGTGACAAATCTGGAGTCAGGAAAGATACGCATTTACCTATACCAAATTTTCACCGTGAGAGTATCCTACGTCATCAGGGTATACACTCAAATACAGTAAAGAATGTCTGAGGATTAACTGCTTTATTTACACAAATTTTCTGTTTGAATAGGACTTACGCACGAGTTACGGAATAAGGAACCACAGAGGCGCAGAGGACACAGAGAAATGAGAGTTGAAGTAACGCAAAACAGCCCCAGTAAATCTGAGGCTGCTTTGCGAGAGTTGTTTGCTAGGAGGGGGGTACATCAACAAAGTGATGCCCTATGTTAAATATAAATAATTCAGTATGCATCCCTATTCAGCCGTCTTTTGGCTTATCAGGATGATTTGAAAAATTGCGTAGGCGCAGCCTGTCGTAGACATCGCTTTTTCAAAAAGAAACTCCAGATGCACTTAAGGCATTCTGGAGTAGTAACAGGTTTCTAACATCAATCAATTTTTACATCTGCGATCGCCTGATGTCGTTAGGGTATATACTCAAATCTAATTATGTCTACTCATCCGCAAATAGAACAGCAAATTACCTTCTTTTACACCCATAATCTCAATGCCTCTACAGAATTCTACGAGCAAATGCTGGGCTTGGAGCTATGGCTTGATCAAGGAACCTGTCGGATTTATACTGTTAGTAACTCTGGATACTTAGGATTTTGTCAAGCAAGCAAAACATCGACTCCTCCAACCGACAAACAATCAAGTGTCATTTTTACCCTAGTAACGCCGCAGGTGGATGAGTGGTTTGAATATCTCAAAGAACGTGGTGTCAAATTTGAAAAGCCACCTACACTAAATGAAAAGTACAATATTTACCACTGTTTTTTTCGCGATCCCAGTGGTTATTTGATTGAAATTCAACGTTTTGAGACTAACCATAAAAAAAAGACATAACTAAATAAGTTATGTCTAAATATTCAATTTACAGGGCAGGATTTTTACAGATTAGAACTTTTGGATTTACTAGGGTATATGACACCGACTAATGCGGTATGACCATTACCCTGAGCCATCTACCTTTTCTTCTATCGATTTATCAGAGTGAGGCGCAGGATTTATGCAGCCATCGAAAAATATTTACATTTCTTTACAATTAACCACAAGCACTGGTGATTTTTATATAATGGCTGCTTAATCGCTGACAAAAAACTATTTGTATTAGTCCTAATAATAGGTATTTAACCGGACTCATATTGTATAACAGAAGCTAAAATACAATCATTATCGCAAATGTATCATGTTTTTTAGCAAGATTACTTTTTAAAGTATCCTGTTTGCCAATTTTGCTATTTATATAGTTATTATTTTTAAAGTATCGATATTTAATATATCGATTCGCTAAATATTCTCTTGGGGTGACTGCATGACAACCAAAAAAATTACATGGCTACGTACAACATTGCAATTTAAAGGTTCGGTCATGAAAGCAATCTACAAACATATTTTATTCTGTGGAGCTTTCGGATTTTTGATTTCTATTCTTTACCATTTTGAACTACCTGTATCTCAACCGATTTTAGGAAGTGTTATTCCTAGTATTGTTTTAGGTTTATTACTGGTATTTCGCACCAATACTGCTTATGAGCGATTTTGGGAAGGGAGAAAATGCTGGGGTTCTCTAGTAAATAACATCCGAAATCTGGCCCGGCAAATTTGGGTATCTATTGACGAAATAGCTCCAGAAGATAAAAACAATAAAATTACAGCATTAAATTTATTGGTAGCTTTTGCTGTGACAACTAAATTACATTTGCGAGAAGAAAAAGTCAATAGTGAGTTAGAAGATTTAATGCCATCTAGTAAATATATCAAATTGAAGATTATGAATAATCCTCCTATAGAGGTTGCCTTTTGGATAGGCGATTATTTACAGGAACAATATCATCGCAAATGCCTTAACAGTTACCAGCTAACATCTATGCAAGAATTATTAAACAATCTTGTAGATAATTTAGGTGCTTGTGAACGGATTTTAAAAACACCTATGCCATTAGCCTATGCCATTCATTTGAAGCAATTATTGTTACTATATTGTTTACTACTACCCTTTCAAATAGTAGCAACTCTGGGTTGGTGGACAGGTTTAATTTCGGCTTTAGTTGGTTTTACAGTATTTGGGATTGAAGCAATCGGCTTGGAGATAGAAAACCCCTTTGGTTATGATCCTAACGACTTACCTCTAGATACGATTTGCGCCACAATGAAACGGAATATAGACGATTTAATTACTCTGACTCCAAATGCGCGATCGCAGCCAGGTAATTTGACTTATGAGAAAAGTTGAGACTGTTTAGAAAACAACTAGAACGTTTTCTTAAGAATTTTAATATTCATGAGATTCATCTGTTAGGATTTTTAATTTGCTGCTGGAAATAGTCTCGCCAATCTATAGGTAAAGCCTCAACTTTTACAGCGCGGTGTAACAGTTCTAGGTCGTCTGTTTCGCGTGCATACAATCGGGTAATATCGGCAATAGTGACATTATTTGAGTCTCGACTGATTAACTCAAAAGTATCACCATTCCCTACTTGGCCCTCTTGTAGCACCGAAAAGTAGAACCCTGTTAGGCGGCTATCTAAAAACTGTTTAACTATATCAGCACGTCCAAACTTGATTCCTAGTTTATAACAAGGCATTCGAGGTTGAGTCACCATTACCTCTGCGCTACCAATCTGGAAGCAATCGCCAATATTAACGTCATCTTCTAACAGTCCAACTGTAGTCAAGTTTTCACCAAACATTCCCCAGGGTAAATCTATATCAGGTAACTTGCGCCGCCAATAGTCGTAATGCTCGAATGGATAAGCATAAACTGCTTTGTCTTTGCCTCCGTGGACACTCAAATCAGCTTGTCTATCTCCATCTAAGTTGAGCGCTTGCATCATTACCCGTCCCTCAACTGGTTCTTTAAAAATCCCCGTTGTAACTGTTTTACCCTTCCAAAGTACTTCACGAGGAAGTCCTACATTGACTGAGATAACTTGCATAAGTTAATATCCCCTGTTGCAAAAATTGGATTTTTAATTATATAAAGCAAACTTTACAAAATTCAGCACTCTTCATTTTCCACTTTGAGGCTAGGAATTGTTGGCAAAGAGTTAATAATCTTATAAGTGGCGCTACGCCCAGTCGTAGGTGTAGCACAATACTTTTCGGTTAAGGGGGAAAGGGGAAAGGGTTTGAATTTCCCTTTCCCCATTGCCCTTTAACCTTTCCCCAGACCAAAAGAGAGATTATTGGTTTAACCGAAAAGTATTGGGGTGTAGCACATCGCATAGGCTCATTCCTCCCTGCCCTCCATCATGTTTCGCAGTACTATATAAACGCGAAACGATCTCTTCATTGGTGGATGTGCAATGATGCCTGTACGTCAAACTTTATCAAAGCCTGATATCCAACTTTCTTACTTAGAGTGGAACCAAGGTCAAGAACCCTTACTGCTGTTACATGGTTTAGGCGACCATGCTTTAGTGTGGTCTAGCTTAGGAGATTATTTAGCAGCAGACTACCACATAGTCGCACCAGATATGCGCGGACATGGCGAAAGTAGTAAGCCTGAGAGAGATTATACTTTTGAAAGTGCGATCGCAGACCTTGAAGCACTCATGGATCATCTAGGATGGACATCTGCCCAGATTGTAAGTCATTCGTGGACAGGTAAATTAGCCGCTATTTGGGCAAGACAAAACCCAAAGCGTTTGCGGAGTATAATTCTCGTCGATCCCATTTTCATCTGGAAAATGCCCAGCCTTCTCAGGCTAACTTTTCCGATGTTGTATCGCTTCTTACCTTTTCTCAAAAGCATGGGCCCCTTTGCCAGTCATCAAGAAGCCGAACAGCAAGCACGGCAGTTAAAGCAATATCAAGGATGGAGTTCCTTGCAGCAGCAAGTTTTCCAAGCAGGGATAGAACAAAAACCCGATGGTCGTTGGGGTAGCAAATTTACTATCGCCGCCCGCGACGGGATTTTTGAAGCAGTTATGCAAGTGCCTGGTTTTACAATCCCCCTTGATACCCAAGCGTTCTTTGTCCAACCAGAACAAGGACTTAATCGCCAAGATTGGCAAATCCAGCCCTACAAAACCTATCTCAAAAAACTACGCATCTGCCAAGTTCCTGGCAATCACTGGCCATTTTTGACACAACCAAAGGCATTTAACCAAACTGTTGCAGCTTTTTTGGCAGAACACAGATAGAAAATCTCATTATTATTAGACGGGATTATCATCCGGCAACAGAAGAATGAATAGGAAGGATGTTTAGCGATAAGCGGCTACGCATCTGCGCTTCCCTTAAATCAGTTATTAGTTATCAGTCATCAGCATTCAGTGATTATTGATAACTAATTAGGACTTACACCAAACTACAATGCTGTAGGGGTAATATCCTGCGGGTACTCCGTTGGAAAATTCGTAGATTAGCCGCTTTGCGTCTACATGAATTGCCCCTAGCTGAAAATAAGGGTTTTGGCTATTGTTTGCGTAAGTCCTGCTAATAACTGATAACTGTTAAAGTACGGATAAGCCACTCATGAGCCTTTGTATCAATCCCGTTTGCCCTACACCAAATCACCCAAATAATGAACAAAACCGCTTTTGTCAAAGTTGTGGTTCCCATTTGGAATTGCTAGGACGTTATCGGGTGACGTGCCTGTTGAGTGACAAAACAGGGTTTAGTAAAGTTTATGAAGCATACGAACAAGATACTCCTAAAATCCTCAAAATACTTAAAGAGGATTTATCAGGTAACGCCAGAGCAGTAGAACTATTTCAGCAAGAAGTAACTGTGCTGGAACAACTGAATCATCCCGGCATTCCCAAACAAGATAGTTACTTCCAGTATCAAACCCGAAATGGTTTAGTGTTGCATTGCATTGTAATGGAAAAAATCGACGGGTACAACTTAGTGCAATGGCTAGAGCAGCAGCAGAATCGCCCCATTTCCGAAGACCAAGCTGTAGCTTGGCTAAAACAATTAGTGGAAATTTTGGATTTAGTGCATGGTAAAGAATATCTGCATCGAGATATTAAGCCATCTAATATCATGATTAGATCCCCCCTTGGAAAGGATTGGGGGGAATTGGTACTGATTGATTTTGGCACAGCCACTGAAATTGACAGAACCGACCCAGACCAACTTAGCAATAGTGACGGGATGACAGCACTTATGTCATCTGGCTACAGCGCTCCAGAACAAATGAATGGTCAAGCAGTACCGCAATCAGATTTCTTTGCTTTGGGACGCACCTTTATATTTTTGCTAACGGGACACCATCCCTTAGATATGTATGATATCCAGCAAAATGTATTGCACTGGCAAAATCATGCCATCGATATCTCACCCTTACTATTAAATTTAATTGATTGGCTCATAGCAGCAGATATAGAAAAGCGTCCTGCTAATGCCCAAGAAATTTTGCAGCGCCTAGAGTACATTGAAGAAGGCAAAAAGTTCTGCTCAGATGAGGATTCAACCCCACCTGTTGCGCCAGGTTCCCGCAAAGTAGAAGAGCCATTTGTAGAAGTTGAGGATTCAGAGCCAATCTCGCTGTTGTCGGAGCAGGAACCAGAAAATAGTATTCTTCCTGCCTCTGTTGTTGAAACTCAGCTAACAGAAACAACTCCTGAAAATATTAATTTAGTAATTGATTTGAACACAGAAGAGTTATCCCCGCAAATTCCTAAAACTTTATCATCCCCACAGAAAGAGCCAGAAGAAGTACCACTACTGAAATTTTTTGCAGGGTTGCTAGTAATATTAGGATTACTTAGTATAGTGGCTTTAGCAATGCGAAACTCAAAATTTATTGTGAATTCAAATTATGGGCAATCTCCTGAAAAGAGAGGTAAAATTGATTATTTTTCTTATCAAGAAGGTAGAGATAGCCAGGGGAGGAGAGCCGAATTTAATATAGCTGTTTTATCACTAGAATATAAATGGCTTTTAGGTAGCAATTTTCAAATTAAATATAATGATGAAATTATTAGTATAGACCTTTTAAAGTTGAACTTAGAACAAGAAGGGATACAAAAGATAATGGATGAACCTAGGGAAATTATCTCTGTAGGTACAGTTGCTTGTAAGGGTAATATAGCAGTTCAACAGCGAATGGCTCTAGAACGTTCTAAACAAATTCAATTTTTAGTCAAAAAATTATTTATTAATACACCAAGCGTCAAAGGTTATAGGATATTAAATTTAGGACAATTTCAACGGAGTAATTGTCAGGCAAATCAGGATTTAACTACATATCAGAGAAGTATTATAATTATTGGTGTGAAAAATAAATCCGTAGGTGTAATTCTTGATGAAGCACTACGGGATAGGTTAGAAAAGAAACCTTTTGCTGATTTTAAGTTAGAAGATTATTCCTTGGGGACGGCAGAAAACTTTAAGACGATACCAAGTAATTTATAAAATATAGCAAAGTATATCAGTGTATAGGTTTGATCAATCATAATATATTGCCACTTTAGTAATTATGAATCGTTTATGCTCCCATCCCAGAATACCTCTTCAAACCCGCACGCCAAAGGAAGCGATTCAGACCCAAAAACACTAATATCCAACCAAACATTGACCAAAATCCTCGCCCTATATCCACAGGTAGCCCTACCAAAAGACTCGCAGGAAAATCAATCAAATACGGAAAAGGCGTAAACATTACTATTGCCCGCACAGGCTCTGGAAAAACCTCTAAAGGTGCTATCAAACCAGATAAAAATAGATAAAACAACAACCAAAAATTTTCTAAAGCACTAGCCCGTTCTGTCCAAAAAGCGAACATGGCAAAAGTGTACTGAATTGTAAACCGCAAAGTAAAAGCTAGCGCCACCGCCAATGTAAACAGCAAAAATCTACTCAAACTTGGTACCCAAAAAGCTTGGGGATAAAGAATAAAAAATAATGCCACTAATAAAAAAGCAAACGATAGCCTAGCAAATCTTTCAGAAATATGCCCTGCAACATGATGCCATACTGGGTCGAGTGGTTGTAGCAACTTGGGCGAAAGCTTGCCTTCCACAACCTCTTTTTCAAAGTCCCAAATTACCCAAACAACTGTTAATTGTCTAACGATGAAAACCGTGATAAAGTAACGGGCAAAATCTACAGGTGATAGCCCAAACTGACCGCCTTGTGCTGCCTGTATCCAGATACCCATGAGGATAATCGGCAAAGACCCAGCCAAAACCCATAAAATTAGTTCTGCTCGATACTCAACCATATAGGCGTAGTATACTGACAGCAAAGTTAGGGCTTTTCTAATCATCTTTTTCATTTATAGTGCATTCTCCCCTTGGCAACTCTATATTCTGGCAGCGATCGCTACACAACACCTGCCTGAAAAACTCGCCCAATTACTTCTTCTACAGGTGGTTCAGTGACAGTTAAATCAATTACCTCCAAATCCGTCAAAATCTTAGATACCGTGCGGGTAAGCACCTCTCTAGATACCATAAAATGCACCGATCGCCCTTCTAAGAGTTGCACATCCCCATAAGTCATAAGTTTTTCCATTGGTAGAGGTTGGGCTAACTCTATATGGACTTCTCGGTAAGGAGCAAAACGTTCTAGTAGTCCATCTAAACTACCGTCATACATCAGGCTTCCTTGGTGAATCAACAGCACTCGTTGACACAAAGCTGTAATATCAGCCATGTAATGACTCGTCAACAGCACTGTAGCCTGATAACGCTGATTGTAGTCGCGCAAAAAATCGCGTACCGCCACCTGAGCATTTACATCTAGTCCCAGAGTCGGTTCATCTAGGAACAATACATGGGGACGATGCAAAAGTGCTGCTAGCAATTCTGCCTTCATCCGCTCACCCAAAGATAGCTTCCGTACTGGTTGGGTCAGTTTGCCTTCTAGGGAAAGCATCTCTGTTAATTCTCCTACCCGCCGTTGAAACTCTTTATCAGAGATGTTGTATACAGCAGCATTAATTCTCAAAGAATCCAGCGCTGGTAAGTCCCAAATTAGCTGCTGCTTTTGCCCCATTACCAAGGTAATTTTTTGCAAAAATGCTTCTTTACGCTGAAACGGAATTTGTCCAGCTACTTGAACTGTACCGCTAGAGGGATGAATCAGCCCCGTGAGCATTTTTAGTGTGGTGGTTTTCCCAGCACCATTTGGGCCCAAAAACCCCACTACTTCACCGGGGGCAATTTCAAAGGAAACATCCTGCACTGCTTTAATTGAGCGGTAGGTGCGGCGGAAAAGATGGGTGATTGTTCCTTTAATACCTGGGCTTTTAACTGCGACTGGATAAAATTTACTCAGATTTTTAGCAACGATGATTGACATATTTTTTATATTATAGGGCTCATATCTGATTTTTGAACAATATTTCAGATAAAAACCTGAGAAAATGGGCTTTTCAGTCTCAGTATGTTTTCAGAAATCAAATCGGAGTCCTATAGAACCACGGATGTATACAGACAGACGTAAATCATCGGTGTTTAACTAAACAGAATTCAGGAGCGGAGCCGGAGGCGGAGCGTCTCCGGTCAGAATGGGCTAAACCCTAGCTATCCGCTAACAGGATTGAATTTTGACCAATAAAGTGGATAGCGAGTGAGAGTTTTTTTGATTCTGACTTCTGGATTCTTCTACTGTGGTTCCAAATAGGAAAGTAGAGATTTTCGGCAGTGACATATCATGATTGACTGTGATGAAGAAAGGGAAAGGGGAAAAGGGGAAAGGGAACCCCATACTTAAAAGCAGGGGTTTCAAATATAGACACTGCTAAGTTATCGCACTACGTGCCTTAAAAATCTTGTTTTTTTATTCTCCATATTTAAAAATAGGGGCTTCATACCTTTTGGGGAAAAGAACATTAGTGTATTGCCCTTTCCCCTTCCCCTTTTCCCCTTCTTGGTGGGTATTATGCACAACACATAGACTTTACCGCAAACGTCCCGATCGCAATGTACTGATAATTAACCACAAACCCAATAAACTAGCAACGGCAAACAGGATAGTGCTTAAAAAAGATAGCTGAGTTGTCTGCGCTCTGGTGGAAATAATTGCTGCACCCATAATCAGCGAACCTACTAGTATACTAAAAGATAGTCGGTTAGCCGCATCGTCCATCGTGCGCCGCACGCCATCTAAACCCCGCAGCGATAGATTCCACTGTAAGGTTTCTGAGGTAACTCGGTCTAATAACAGTTCTATTTGGCGAGGAGATTGGAGAGACAGACTTTTAATATCTAAGGCTGTCCGTAATAGCGATCGCACTGGATTATCGCCCAATAATTGCCGACGAAACAAGTCTGTAATTAATGGTTTAACTTCATCGAAAAAATTAAGCTCTGGGTTGAATGTCCGCGCTACACCCTCTAAATTTGCTAGGGTTTTGGCATACAAACCCATATTGCTAGGTAATCTAATTTTATTGTTACGGGCTACTTGTAAAACTTCATAAATTATCTGACTGAAGTTGATTTGCGTTAAGCTGACATTGTGATACTTTCGCAACATGCGATCGTAATCATTTTCTAACCGCGACAAAATAACTGGTTGAGCAGAATCTGATAGCTGCAAAGTTAACTGAGCGCACCTTTGAGCATCTAAATCAACGATCGCTAACAACATCTCTGTTAATATCTGCTGTGTGCGGGGATCAAGTCTTCCCACCATCCCACAGTCTAAGAGAGCAACACGCCCATCTGTGAGATAAAACAAGTTTCCGGGATGGGGATCGGCATGAAAAAAGCCATCAATATATAGTTGCTGAAAAAATACCCGAAATAACAAAGTAGTTATTTCTTTACGCTCTACGGCAGGGTCTTTACCATTATTATTGTTTAAATCTGCCGACAAGAATGGTACTCCATCTAACCATTCCATCACCAGTAATTTTTCTGTGGTCAATTCCCAGTTAATCTCTGCAACCACTATTTGCGTGGGATCAAACCAGCGACTTTTAGATAAGTTGCGCCGCAGTTGGTCTGTAAAACCCGCTTCCCGTGTAAAATCTAACTCGGCTTCTAGGGCTTTGGTGAATTCTTCAGCAATGGATTTGATTTCGTAGGTTTGCCCAAATTCAGTCCGCGCCACTAAATCGGCAATACCTTGAATTAAAGCAATATCTTGGGCAATAGTCAGATCGATTCCCGGACGTTGTACTTTTAGAGCGACTTCTCGACCATCTGCTAATGTAGCGCGATGTGTCTGGGCAATTGATCCCGCCGCTACGGGGATCGGGTTAACTGTCTTAAAGGTTTCTGCTAGTGGACGTTTTAATTCTTTGCGAAGGATTATTTCTATTTCTGACCAAGGAACTGGTGGTACTTCGTCTTGTAGGGTTGATAGTTCCTCAATGTAGGCAGCGTTCAGTAAATCTGGACGTGTAGACATTAGCTGGCCAAGTTTGACGTAAACTGGCCCCAAGTCTACCAAGATATTTTTTAAAACCGCAGGTGTAGGTAACTGTGGTTCATCAGCTTTGCCACCAGTAAGTAACCTTCGCATATAGTCCCAGCCATTGCGAAGGAATACTTCAAGAATTTCTCGTTGACGGGGAACAGTTTGGGTGAGGAACATTTTTGTAAATAACTGCAAAGACGCAGGGAGTTAAAGAGGTAAACAACAGGGGATGACAATACAACGGAAGTTGGCTTTAGCTTTTAAAGTTTTGCTAGCTGCGCCACAGTCTTGGAATCTTTTTATGGATGATTGTACGGCTTCGTGGAGTTTCTGTTCACTCAGCATTCGTTTGACGTAATTAGAGCAGGAATCCCCACCGTGTAATAAGCGATGGGAACAACTAAATCCTTTGGAAGGAGAAATATATTTTTGATAGGCTGTAATAGACTCGATTGCCATTGTCTTGGCGAGAGGCTCAAAGCTAATAATGTTCATAACTGTCAGATAAAATAACAGACAGTCAAGTTATAATAGGAAAACAGACTTTTTAGCCTCTGCCAAGGGTTCTAACTTTTACAGCAGGTCAGTAAATCGAGAATCGCTTTGGAGAATTTTAAGGATCTGCTTAATTTCCTGGGTACGTTCTTTTTTAACAACGAGGGTGACATTGCGATCGCGCACAATCACCACGTCCTCTAAACCAATTGTAACAACTACATCCTCTGGATTTGAGGCATAAATAATCGCCCCCTGCGTATCTAGACCTACGTGGGTAGCGAGTTCTACATTGGGATTCTCTTCTGTTTTGAGTAACCGCTCGATCGCATTCCAATCTCCTAAATCATCCCAACCAAAATCAACTGGCAAAACGTATGCTAGAGTTGTCTTTTCCATTAGGGCATAGTCTATACTCTTCTTAGGCAACTGGGGATAGATATCAGGACCCTGTTGTTCTAAAGGTTCGATAATTTCTGGAGCATGGGTATGTAGTTCCTTGAGAACAACCCCTGCCCGAAAAACGAACATTCCACTATTCCAGCTAAAGCGCTCCGTAGATAAAAAAGTCTCTGCCGTTTCGCGGTTGGGCTTTTCAGTAAAGCGGTTCACGTGATAAGCTGGCAACTCATTAAAGCTACCTATCTTTTCACCTTGTTCAATGTAGCCGTAACCGGTTGATGGAAAAGTAGGCTTGATCCCCAGTGTAACGATCGCTGCTGTGCTTGCTGCCAGTTGCGTAGCCGCGCTTAATGTGTGTGCAAACGCTTCTTCGTTAGCAATCCAGTGGTCAGCAGGGAAAAAGCCAATAACAGCGTCTTCTCCATAGCGCTGTTTGATTTCTAAACTTGCCCAAGCAACGGCTGCGGCTGTGTCTCTGCCTTCCGACTCAATCAGTAAGTTTTCAACTGGTAGATCAGGTAATTGTTGTCGTACCCCTTCAGCTATCTGACTAGAAGTGATCACCCACAAGGAATCCCACCCCGTTCGGGTTCGCCAGTCGCTCATGGGGGAAACCCCCAAGACCGCGCTGGACTCACCGCCACCGAGTTTTATCAATCGATCGGCGGTTGCTTGTAATAAACTTCTAGAGCTACCATCAAGACTTAAAAATTGCTTAGGTCGGTCTTTGCGGCTCAGGGGCCAAAAACGTTCACCTTTACCACCAGCCAGGATTACGGGGAACAATAAAGTATTCATGTTGTCATACACGCCTACCGAAGAACATTATAAGTTTACAGTGAGCCTTTCCACTGGCAATATCTGTAGCTTGGATTAACATACTTTTAGGGAGTGGTTGAGTGGGGAGATAATTGTGATAAAACAAGTCGAATGGTCGGAAAATCCGGTTACATCTCAGCAAGTAATAGAATTCGAAACGGAGATGCGATCGCAGCAAATTCAACGCACGGAAAATCAGGTAACGCCTGCACCAGTAGCCGACTCAGAGGAGGAGGATGTCGAACTAAACCAGCCAGCCAATCCGAATCGTAGCGTCGTCGAATCTGTGGGCGCGATTCCCAATCAGCTTTACGAGAGACTGGGCTTAACCATGCCTCGTTGGTTGTTGTGGATCATGACGGTTGTCATCGGCATCATCTTATCTGGGCTGCTAGTCTCGACGTTAGCACTGTGGACTCCCTTGTGGAGCAATCTCGATCGAACAGATGAAGATTTAGGAACCAATATTAAAGACGAGTTAAAAATACCTCTACCAGGGGAGTTGTGGAGCAAACTTTCCCAGTATCAGCTTTCACGACCCATGAATATCTTAATTATGGGGATTGAACCAGTTAACAGTACTGTTGATGGTTCACCAGAAAGCTTTGCTGGCAAAAGCGACTCCATGCTGTTAGTACGGCTTAACCCTGGTGAAAAATCTGTAAGGGTGCTTTCCATTCCTAAAGATACGATGATTGCCATCCCCGAAAAGGGAGAGAAGGGATTAACTAAGGTATCTGATGCCAATGCTAAAGGCGGCCCAGTCTTGGCAGCACGGGTAGTTAGCCGTACCTTAAACAACGCCCCAATTGATCGCTACATCCGTATTTCTACTAGCGGCTTACGGCAGTTAGTCGATCAGTTAGGTGGGGTAGAGGTCTTTGTTCCCCAATCAATGACGTATAAGGACTCCAGCAGTCGCCTGTCGATTAATTTAGTCAGTGGCTGGCAAACCCTCAACGGCGAACAAGCAGAACAGTTTGTGCGGTTCCGCGAACCAGGTTTGGGAGATTTGCCAAGAGTGCAGCGTCAGCAAGCACTAACAGCAGCATTGTTGCAACGCTTAAATAGTCCTACCATCTTACCGAGGTTGCCTCAATTAACTCGCTTAATGCGAAAATACTTTGACACCAACCTGAAGATGGAAGAAATGATGGCGTTGGTGAACTTTGGTCTCAACCTAGATCGAGATAATTTCCAAATGACGGTATTGCCTGGTACGTTTAGCCGCTTTAGCAAAGACCCTGATAGCTATTGGCTAAATATGACTGGACAACAGAGCCTGTTGAATGATTATGTTGGGGTAAATGTACCTGGTCTGAAACCAGATATGCGTCAGGTTCCTAACCTCAAAATTGCTATTCAAAATGCCTCCAATCAACCTCAGCTAACTGAAAAAGTTATTGCTTATCTGAAACAGAAAGGCTTTACTAATATTTACAAAGTACCTGATTGGCCAGATACCCAACGTCAAACTCAGATTATTGTCCAAAAAGGCAATCGGCGAGTTGGTGTTGATTTGCAAAAAGTCTTAGGCTTGGGTCAAATTGAGGTGTCAGCGATTGGTGATTTAGAATCTGACCTCACAATTCGGATTGGTAAAGATTGGAAATAGTCATTGGTCATTAGTCATTAGTCATTAGTCATTAGTCATTAGTTAAATGACAAAGGACTAATGACAAAGGACAAAGGACAAATAATAAAGTTATGAAAAAGATTTTACTACGCTTTTTGGGTTGGATTGTAATTTTGATACTAGCATTTTGCTGGATAATACTTAATCCCAAACCGGCTTTTGCTCAACTCAACACAATTAACTACAACAATATAAATTTAGAAAATCGTGATTTTTCTAATGCTGATTTGGCAGGTGTGACTTTTGTAGCAGCAGAAATGCGGGGGACGAATTTCCAAGGAGCGAATTTAACCAACGCAATTCTCACTAAAGGAGTTTTGTTAAAAGCAAATTTGGAAGGCGC
Organism: Nostoc sp. UIC 10630; assembly: GCF_010747425.1. Lineage (NCBI taxonomy): Bacteria > Bacillati > Cyanobacteriota > Cyanophyceae > Nostocales > Nostocaceae > Nostoc > Nostoc sp. UIC 10630. Next base: position 29,106 of record NZ_JAAGOG010000013.1, on the reverse strand, counting down.
GAACTTGAGCGGCGCTTTAGTCGATCGCGCCACTATGGATGGTGCTAACCTAAAAAGTGCCATTTTTACAGAAGCAACTTTGACCCGCAGCCGTTTTTTCGATGCCGAAATTACAGGTGCTGATTTTACCGACGCTTTGATTGACCGTTATCAAGTGTCACTAATGTGTGAAAGAGCCGATGGCGTAAATCCAGTTACGGGTGTGTCAACGCGAGATAGTTTGGGTTGTAAGTAAAGAATCTCAGCGTTGAGTATAAAAAAGAGATATTTTACCGATTGACTGAGAATTGTCAAAAACCAGTCGCCTCTAATTACTGCTAGGAATTTCAATCAAAAACTCAGTTCCTTCTCCCGGTTTAGAATAACATTTAATTTGACCATGATGTTTTTCAACTACTATTTGATAGCTGATAGACAATCCTAACCCAGTACCTTTACCTGGTGCTTTAGTAGTGAAGAAGGGATCAAACATGTGCGATCGCACTTCTTCTGGAATTCCCAGACCATTATCAGCTATTCTAATTACAATCTGGTTATTAACGGTTTGCGTACTAATCCAGATAGTCAAAGGTATCATCGGACACCGTTGAGATAACTTCAAATACCTTTGCTGTATAGCTTTAAACTTTTCCTCTAATGCATCAATACTGTTACTCAACAGATTCATAAACACTTGATTTAATTGTGAGGGATAGCATTCGAGTAAAGGTAAAGTAGCATATTCTTTAACAATCTCAATAGCTGGGCGTTCATTATTGTTTTTGAGCCGATGCCCTAAAATCAGCAAAGTACTATCTAATCCCTCATGAATATCTACTGCCTTCAATTCAGCTTCATCTGTACGAGAGAAGTTTCGCAGTGATAGTACAATATCATGAATTCGCTCTGTTCCTATTTTCATTGAATCAAGAGTTTTGGGTAAATCTTCGATGATAAAATCCAAATCATTATTGTCAATTTTTTCTTGGACAGTTGGCGGTAGAGAGGAGTTTTGACGGTAAATTTTTACTGCATTCAGTAGTTCTTGAATATATTCATTTAAATGTATAAGATTGCCAAAAATAAAACTCACAGGATTGTTGATTTCATGAGCGACTCCTGCAAGTAGTTGTCCTAAACCTGCCATTTTTTCACCCTGAATTAACCTGGTCTGAGTTTGTTTTAATTCTTGCAGGGCTTGAGTCAGTTCTAAGGTTTGACGTTTAGTTTGTTCGAGTAATTCCGCTTGCTGAATCGCAATTCCAAATTGCACAGCTACTTGAGCTAGTAAATTTATTTCTTCCTCTTTCCAATAGCGCGGTTGCGAATTTTGATAAGCAACTAATAATCCCCATAATTTTTCGCCTTGTCGAATGGGAACAAAAGTTTCGTTGCGCGGCAGTTCATTATCATCGTCTGTGCCCTCAAAGGTTTTTATAATCATTGGTTGGGCTTGTGCAACAGGTTTCCAACCATCTTTAAAGGAATCTGCCACAAATTTACCGCTCCAATCTGCGTTGAAGCGGTAGATTGCAACTCGCTCGACTTCGAGCAATTCTCGCACTGCTTGAGTAGTGGTTCTAAAAATAGTTTTAATATCAAGTGACTGGCGGATTTTATCAATGGTTGCAGCCAGCAATTCTTGTCTTTCCATTGCTTTCTCGCGTTCAGTGGCTTCTGCTAACTGGACAACCTGCATTTGAACTTGCTTTAAATAAGAATCCTGTTTTAATGCGACTCCCAATTGCTCGACTATTTGACTGGCAAATTCAATTTCAGAGGGTTGCCAGTAACGAGAAGCGGTGCATTGATGAATACACAGCAATCCCCAAAGTTCACCTTTTTTCAATAGAGGTGCGACCAAATTTGCCCGCACTTGAAATTTTTCTAGAATTTGGATGTAGCAACCTGGAAACTTTGCTTGATAAATATCAGCGATCGCATTTACTCGACCCTGTGCATAAAGGGATACAAAGTTTTCACCGAAGCAATAATCATAAACTTTTTCTGCTATTACCGAGTTACACTCAGGTACAACATCCTCAGAAATAAATTCTCCTTCCCAATCTTTTTGTGGGTCAAACCGAAAGACTGCCACTCGGTCTGCTTGCAGCATTTTCCGTGCCTCGGTGACAGTTGTTTGGAAGATTGTATCTAAATCTAGGGACTCTCGAATTCGAGTAATCACGCTAGTTAATGTCTTTTGTTGCTCTGCTTGGTACTGAGCGTGTTCCAGCAACTTATAGTGTCGCAGTGCCACACCAATTTGTGTGCCGATTTTGGTTAGTGATTCGACTTCATAAGATTGCCACTGTCTAGGTGAGACATTTTGGTAAGCAGCAATGACTCCCCAAAGTTTGTCTCCTTGGAGAATAGGGGCAGTTGCAAAGGCTTTTGCCTGGAATTGCTCCAACAGAGTTACATGACAGTCTGTTAATCCAGCTTGGTAAATGTCATTGACTGTAAATGTCTCGTTGTTAACATAACGTCCGCCTTGTGTCTGTTGTAAATAAGTATCAAAAATTGTCGGCTGAACGCCAACTAAGGGAGTCCATCCTTCAGCAAATGATTCAGCAACAAAGTTACCACTCCAATCGGCATTAAAGCTAAAGATGGCAACTCGGTCAGCTTGCAACAGCTTGCGTATTTCTTGAGTTGTGGTTTTAAAGATGGTTTTAATATCAAGGGGTGAGCGAATTTTATCGACAATCTGAGCAATTACTTGGTCGCGTTGAGCCGCTTGAGCCAATTTTGCAGCTTGTAATTGCACTTCGTGAAGATGCTTTGCTTGTTGAATCGCAACTGTCAGATGGTCAGCAATTTGACGAATAAATTCAATTTCCGATTCTTTCCAGTTACGAGCCTCACTGCACTGATGAATGCAAAGCAATCCCCACAGTTCTTTCTGGCGCGATAAAGGGACAACAAGATTGGCCTTGACCTGAAATTTACTCAAAATTGCGGCATGGCAATCACTCAGTCCGGCATTGTAAATATCGGCTACTGCTTGGACTCGACCTTGTTGATAACTGGAAGCAAATTGTTCTCCAAAGCAATGGTCGTAAACTTTTACTTTTAACGCCGAAGTCCAACCAGGTGCAACATCTTCAGAAACAAATTCTCCTTCCCAGTCTTTTTCTAGGTCAAACTGGAAGACTGCTACACGGTCAGCATTTAGCAGTAGACGCACTTCTGTAGCGGTAGTTTGAAAAATCGTTTCTAAGTCAAGAGACTCCCGAATTCGCACAATTACACTCGCCAGAGCCTTTTGTTGATCTAGTTGCTCTTGAAGTTGAGCGCTTGACAATAGAAGTTGATTTTCTGTGAAATTTGAATTGGGTTCCATTGCTCTGGATTATATCGTTTTTATACAAGGGTTCCTAATACCAAACTTCATGAGTCAAAAATATGACAAACTGCAAATTTTTACAGTTTTCAACTATTTCCCAGAAGCTGGCTATTGTTATAGTTCCCCTTTCTTGATCTATCCTCGTAATGGTTTAAAAAATAATTTTGGCTTGTGTACAACAAAAGACATGAATAATTCAAGGTTTGTAGTAAGCGGCTCTAGCCCTTACTAAGAGCTAATTCGATTAATTTCGCTCTGCCCCCCGCAGGCATCGCACTTAAAATGACTATAAACTAATGACTGATTTGCCAAAATTTACCTGACAGACTGCGGAATTTCAGGTTAAATGTTTTAAAGTATGCACTCTGTAAGAGTTGTCGGGTATTATTCGTGACACAACAAGACCAAAAACCCTCTCGTTCTTTCGCTGGAATTGCTGGCATTGTTGCCGCAGCCACATTAATTAGTAAAGTCTTCGGTTTAGTGCGGCAGCAAGCGATCGCTGCGGCTTTTGGTGTTGGTGCTGCTGCTACCGCCTATAGCTACGCCTATATTATCCCTGGCTTTCTATTGATCTTACTCGGTGGTGTCAATGGGCCATTACACAGTGCAGTTGTCAGCGTTTTAGCCAAGCGGCGGCGAGAAGAAGCGGCTCCTTTAGTGGAAACCGTGACAACACTGGTGGCTGGAGTACTGTTGCTGGTGACAGTTGCTCAAGTTTTATTTGCGGATGCGATCGTTGATATAGTCGGTCATGGTTTGGAAGAGACAACCAGAGCGATCGCCATTCAACAACTCCGCATTATGGCACCAATGGCTTTGTTTGCCGGTTTAATTGGTATTGGCTTCGGTACTCTTAATGCAGCCAATCAATATTGGTTACTCTCCATCAGCCCTCTGTTATCTAGCATTACCGTTATTATCGGCATTGCTTTCATGACCATGCAATTGGGCAAGGACATTATCAAGCCAGAATACGCTTTGATTGGTGGTATGGTATTAGCCTGGGGAACCTTAGCAGGAGCAATTCTCCAATGGCTGGTGCAGCTAATTGTCCAGTGGCGGTTAGGGTTAGGTACGTTACGCCTGCGGTTTGATTTTAAATCCCCCGGTGTTCAAGAAGTTATTAGAATCATGACTCCGGCAACAATTTCTTCCGGGATGATGCCAATTAACTTTGCTACTGTGCTTTACTTCGCAAGTCCTATCCCTGGTGCAGCGGCAGGATTTAACTATGCCAATTTATTAGTGCAAACTCCGTTAGGGATTATTTCTAATATCATTTTGCTGCCTCTATTACCGATATTTGCCAAACTTGCCGAACCAGAAAATTGGGACGATCTCAAATTACGTATTCGTCAGGGACTCCTACTTAGTGCTGTAACCATGCTACCTCTAGGAGCGTTAATGGTAGTGCTATCTGTACCAATTGTCCAGGTAATATATGAGCGGGGTGCTTTTACGGAAGATGCTACGCAGCTAGTTTCCGAATTGCTAATCGTTTACGGGATTGGGATGTTTGCTTATTTGGGGCGTGATGTCTTGGTGCGGGTATTTTATGCCTTGGGTGATGGGCAGACACCTTTTCGCATCAGTACTTTTAATATCTTTCTCAATGCTGTGCTGGATTGGATTTTAGTTGGACCTTTTGGCGCTCCCGGTTTGGTATTAGCTACAGTAGGCGTAAATTGCAGTTCCCTGTTGATGCTCTTATGGTTGCTCGATCGCAAACTCAATGGTTTACCTTGGCGTGAGTGGAGTGTACCAATTCTGGGTTTGACTGCGGCTAGTGTTGTCGCTGGGGTAGCCAGCTATGGAACTTTGGTTGCTACTCAACAGTTGTTAGGTAAAACGGGTTTACTGGTTCTGTTGTCGCAGTTGTGTGTATCTGGCTTCGTAGGAATTGCGGTGTTTGCTGCGATCGCTTCCTGGATGAGAATACCAGAGGTGAATATTTTTATATCTCGCCTACGTCAACGCTTTTTAAAGAAATAACTGTTATTTAAATAGAATTCAGGAGTCAGGAGCGGAGCCGGAGACGCTCCGCCTCCGGTCAGAATGAGCTAAACCCTAGCTATCCGCTAACAGCATGAACTTGGAGTCAGAGAAAGCGGATAACGCAGCGTAAAGACAAGAGGGTGGTGGATCTGAATCTTCCACTTTCTTGTTCTGACTCCTGAATTATGAATCCTGAATTCTGACTCCTAAATTCTGAATTCTGAATTCTTCAATTAAATATTTCAGTTAGTACACCCAAGTGGGTGAGAAATAATTCAGCCAGTAGGGTGAACCAGGTGTGCGAGGTTACATTTTGTAAAAAAAGAGATTCTAGTACTAGAGAACATTGATTTTACCTAACTCTAGTGAGAAAAATTCTATGAAATTTACAAAATTAGCTGCCTCTGCACTTGCTGTTGCTTCCATTGTCCTCTCGGCAGGAATTGCTTCTGCTCAAACAGCCGGTACAAACGGTAATTATATTGGTGCTGGTGTTGCAGTTGGTGCAACCAGTGGCGGACAAGGAAACGATGAATCACAAATTGGCGGTAATATTCAAGGACGTTACGCCCTTCCCAATGCACCTGTTTCACTGCGGGGTTCTGTACTGTATGGTGGTGATGCTGCTGCAATTATGCCCATCGTGACTTACGATGCGCCGATCGCCAGAAACACTAACGTTTACTTCGGTGGTGGTTATTCTTTTGTAACTGACGAAGGTCAAAAAACCCCATTGGGGAATCAGAATGCACCTGTAGTTACCCTTGGTATTGAATCAGAAGTTAGCAATAATGTCATTGCTTATGGCGATACTAAATGGGGCATTGATGCCTACAGAAACAGTGATGCTGATGCTGTCAGCTTCCAAGCTGGATTAGGCTATCGCTTCTAGTGATTACGAGCTAGGAGACAGCCTATTCGCAAGCTAAAGGAATGATGTTTACCAGCCGTAATAGAATTTATTCTGTCATATCTGAGTATGGATGCTCAGATATGACATATTTTTAATCATTTTTATTTATGATTTTGATAACCAATTATATTGGCTATTATCAATAGTTTTTCTTAAAGTTAAATGGCCAATTTTAAATATGCATAAAAAATATTACTCATGGAAAAGATTAATGCCATTCCAGAAATACTGGGTGAAACAACTGATGTAGAATCTTGGCTAATTCGGGCTGGGCTAAGATTTTCAGACTTAGGTAACGATGCCGCCAGTATTGCAATCCGTAAGCAATGGCGAGAATATCAAGCCGCAGTTCAAAGATGCTGTGCAGTCCTACACCAACCACCTTCACGTGTTCAATTAAGCGGTGACTATGCCAACTTGAGAATACCTGGGGGCGCATCAAGCAATTGTGCGATTCCTCATACCGATTCTATGTGAGGCTGCACTTCCAACCCGATGCGGATTTATTCTTCCACAAGTAGAAATTTTAGCAACTTGATGATGGTTATTCAGAATTCTGAATCCTTCTGAGAGGATGTTTGAAAAGTCCTCTTGTCGGTATCAAAAGTTCTAGATTCTCCTAAATCCTCCGATAAATTGGGGGACTTTGATTCTGGTTCCCCCTTTTTTTAAGGCTACGCTGTACACACAAGTCAGATCCAGTTTTAGTTTTATCCCAATACGCTTGGCATAAGCCAGAAGGCCCTCATGTAGAGACGCGATAAATCGCGTCTAAAAGTGCCTAAAGTCACAGCAAAATACTTTTCAAACAACCTCTTATTAATAACTCTGTTGCACACCGTTTACTACTGGTTTAACTTCAGAAAATGGATCGGTGCCGCCACCCCAGTTAAAATCACTAATTCGGATGCTAAAGCCGCCTAATTCCAACACTGGATTGTAACGCAAGGTGATGCCATAGGTGCGACGGCTATATTCTAAAATGTAGTCAGTACTGGTTTCTCTACCAGTATCCAAGTTAACAGATGTTTGAAAGCCTAAGCGAAAAGGGCCGTAGATTTGCTGTGATATCCCAGCAGTCAAAACTTTGTTATCAACGGAGCGATCGAACAAAAAGGGTGATAATCCGTTATTTAAGCCTTGAGAGAAACTAATATTAAAGGCGGTATAGTCGAAAAAAGGGCGAGAAAAATGACCCACTTGTCCTTGTAAACCAATTCTCGCAGTTAGGGTGCTTTGGTTATCACCATTGCTGTAATAACTCGTAGTGCCAGTAAGCCCACCGATCGCTTGCAAGTAAGGAACTACAGGGTTAGCCGTGTATCGTAATCCCTCGGTGGCAGTGGGCGGTAATGGTTTTCCCTGCCACAGTAACACCCCAGTACTGAGGTCAGCACTAGCTTGGAAACGACCTAGTGAAATGCGATCGTTTTCGCGTATGGGTTCTAGTAAGTCTTGGCGATCGGTATTGGCATCGATATACTGAGCGCTTCCCTGATAGGTGAGGTTGATGCCACTTTTTCCTAAAGGAATCACAGGAGAGGTAATAATGCCCCCAAAACTGCTCTGGACAGTTTGAAAACCGAGAGTACCGTTGTAGAGGCGATCGCGGTAATTATATTGCACATTCAAGAGATGGGGAAGGGAAGTGCCTATTATCTGACGCAATCCCAAATTCACCCGCAAATTGTCTTCCACCTTGTCTAAGTCAAAACTGGTTAACTCCCCAGTTCCTTCAATTACTGCTCGTGGACTCAAAACAGAATTTACCTTTGTCTTGACAGCAAACAGTGAGCCTAAGTTACCTATACCTTCTTGCACACCTCTCTGTACTAGTAACTGAGGCGTGATAGTCCAGCTTGTCTTCTCTGTATCGATCACTGGAAAGCCACGCTCAATATACAAACCACCCCGCTTATCTCCATCATAGCCGGGAGAAACTATTGCAGGTGTAACGTCCCGCTCCCGGCGGTCAATCGTCTGCTGATTCACCGGAATTGGTAAGGAGATTCTTTGATCCAATACCAAACGCTGTCGCTGTGTTCTAATGCGGTCTACCAAGGGTGTTTCTCGTGTCAGAGTTACTGTATCTGCGCGTAACTCTAGTTCTGGAGGCGAAAAAGGATCGTTGGTGATGCGGACATCCCTTGCTTGCCAGCCTTGCGGATAGAAGTCAATGTGTTCAGCTTCAAATCTGAGCCGATTGACTACACCTCCTGTTTTCGGGGGTGAAAGGTTGCTAGCATCAGCCTGACCCCCAACGGTAAAATCAAGTTGTCCAGGGCTGCTTACACCAGAAAGGGGCTGATTGGCTCTAATGCGATCGCTAGGCGGACGTTTTGTTACTCCACCAGCAGTTGCATCTATGGGTGAGAAAGCAAAATCTGTTTGTGCTGAGGGCACATAAATTTCTCCTCTACCATTTAAGAGTTCTCCATTATCTTGAACAAAGTTATAGGTAAAGCGTTGTCCACGAAGTATCTGATCGCCCCTGGTTAAAGTTACGTTGCCTTCCCCCGCAGCAATTAAGTTGTCTAAATTAACTTGCAAGCGATCGGCATCCACCACCGCCCCATCAAATCGCACAACTACATTTCCAACAGCTGTAATAATTCGTCGTTGCTCGTCATACTCTTGCCGATCTGAAGTAACTTCTACAATTCTCGGTTGGGCTGGCGGTTTGCTAGCTGGTGCTTGTGGCTGATTGGTGGTATTTACTGGTGGTGTAGATGTTGGCGCTTGAGTTTGTTGTTGGACTTGGGAACTGAATTCTACAGTGATGGGCGTTGAGAGTTGCTTTGTCGGGTTACGAGACTGGAATTTTATAAAATTTTGTACTGATTGAGAACTTGGTGCAAGATCGGCAGCAGATAGAGAGATATTGTCTTTTTGTGAAGACTGTGGCGCAGTAACGTTACTTAGCTGTTTTTGCTGGCCTAACTTCTTAGCTAAAATTTCCGCCTTGGATTCGACTAACTTATTGCTGGTTGTAACCCTTGGGACAACTGGAATAGAAGGCGGAGATTGGGCGATAAGGGGACTTGGAGAGACCCTATAGTTAAATCGTAGAGAGTCCAAAAAGGTTTGTTTTTCTCTAGCAATAGAATTGGGATTTAGCGTAGACGCAAAGCGGCTTGTCGTTAGACCTCGCTCACCGAGTTTTTGAGAAGATTCATGTTTTGCACTTCGGGAAGGCTCCGCTCCAACTTTTTTTGGCAATGTAGTAGCTTCTGTTTGCGTCTCCCGTTTGCGTAACGCCGCTCTTAGGAGAAGCTCTGAGCGGCGGCGTTCGACGCTCGGACTTTGGCCATTAGAGGTTTTAATCTCCTGCGTTGGATAACCAAGCATCAGCGATTTCCCCAAAAGTTCAGCACTTCCAGAGTCGGTAATGGGGGAAATTTCTGGTGGGAAGGTTTCTGGTGGATGGGGGACAGAGGAAGTTTCGGCAACTACTGAGTCATCCTGATTTGAATTGATGGGAGTTGGCAATGGCGAATTACTCTTGGTGTCACCCGCAATCGACAACTCAGGCAAATCCTTGGACTGCTTGGATTTGTCTGTCTTTTCCTGCATTCCAGTTTCTACAACTGAAAGAAACTTTGTATGACTAGCAGATGAGGTGGGATTTACAGGTTGTAAAGATTCGAGGATAGGAGGCGGATTGGGTGGCAGAACTGGATGAAGCATATTTGAGCAAAATCGGGCTAACAAACAGCCAAATGACGGACGGAAGGATAAACATACATTCTGCCTTCCGACTGTCGCCTTCTGCTACCTACAGCAAGCTACCTGGAGGAAGAAACTTACTAAATTTCGCTTAGTAAGTTTCTGTGGCGTTTAGTATTTTCCGCCTTCCAAAGTCGCGGATGATTTATCGCCCTTTTACTCTAAGTCCCGACGGCCGGGGTTACGAGCAGGATCGTTCGACAAAAATCCGAAGATGAAGATAGTTACGAAGAAGGCAACAACAATATAAACAGCGATTTTTAAAGTCAGCATAGAAATATCTCCAACGGGTAAAACAAAGAAAGCTTTTCTTTGAGGATCTGCCATGCAGAAAAGATAGCTACTTTATATTACCCAAATCTCGTCCCTTTTTTAGAGGACTGTGGGGACATGGGACTGGGCACTTAGAGACTAGGGACTAGCAGTACCTACTCTACAGTTATTGAGAACAGTGCAAAATGTCAGTTGTCTGACTTTTAGATGCCCTTAAAAATAACTCAGAAACTGCTTACTCCAGTTCGTGACGTTAACTGACAGCAAAAGTTTCTTCCCAAAGGCAACATATTAAATAAAGGTTATGGGAAATAGTTGCCACAATACGGTTCGGTTAAAGGGGAAAGGGAAAAGGGGAAAGGTTTTGAATACATCCTTTATCCTTTACCCCCGCCCCTTATCCCCAGAGGGTATCCCACTTTCCCATTCCCCAGACCAGAAGGAAAGTAAAAAATGCTTATCCGAACCGTATTGATAGCTACCATGCCCCCTGTCCCATTCCCTATTTCTCAGTTTGAACTTTTACTAGGTCTTTGCCAATTCGGTTTTTGACTACTCGTGCAGGTATACCTACAGCAACAGAGAAAGGAGGAATATCTTTATTGACAACTGCTCCCGCACCAATAACACTACCTTTGCCGATGGTAACGCCATCTAATACCGTTACTCCATGACCTAGCCAACAGTCATCTTCAATCACAATTCCCTTGCGAGTAACACCTTGGTATTTAATTGGCTCCATCGGATCGGCAAAATTATGATTATTGGCATATATTCCGGAGTGGGCAGCAATCATGCAGTGTTTGCCAATTTTAATGTCTCCTGGCCCCTCAATACATACGTTTGGAGCAATGAAGGTGTCTTCATCAATATGTATACACGTATCTTCCAAACACCCTATATCAACGTTACGCTCAATAGCTACTCTATTGCCTAGATGAATTTTATTATTTTTGTGTCCTCTAGCATCCATGCGTACACCCTTGAAAATATAGACTCCACTGCCTATCTCAATACAAGAAGCACCGTTGAATTCAACACCATTTTGAATATAAACTGGGCTGCCTATTTGGGCAAAAATACTCCGATATCCTAAACTACGCAACTTTGGCCCCAGAATAAGTGTAGGAAGATCCCCTAACACAGTAGTTACTACAAGTTCTTGCACACGCTGCAATTTGGAAAAGTCTTGCTCGTTAGGCATGGCTACATATCTCTTCAATTAATTGTTGTTGACAGTATTGAAAGTTTTTTGCCTGTATCCTAATCTTCTGCCAATACTAAGAGATATCGTATTTCTTAATACGTTAAACTTAGTTGGCAGTATTACCTGAATTTACCCATATTTTTAGATGGTTTTCCATAATTTGGAAAACCTCCAGTCTGGCTTTAACTATGTGAGCAATTCTTGAAATTAGGTGTGTTAGAATTACCCACTTGATATGCACAACTACCTCGGATCTATAGAAGCTTTTGTACCAGTTAAGGCATGTAAAAACTTCGCTTCTTTTTCACCAGAGCAATTAACAAAAAATCTTAGTGCATTACAGGGTCAAACCCCAGACTACGAAATTGTCTGATGGGTAAATTGGTTGGTTTAGATAGGATACTGTTTTGGTTATCTGGCAAATTTGCAAAGCTTGTTACGCAACTAAGGATTGAGTTGTTTGCCTTGAGGCTACTTCCTATCAGGCGGTTTTAGTCTTTTAAAACAACTCAGTTCCACAAGCTATGTTGCAACAAAAAATACATTTAACTAGACTATATTCAAAAATTTAGATAAAATTTCTGCCTAGCATAACAATGTAATTATTGTTGGGTCTAATTGGGTATTATTGCCCCAAAAAACCCAATTAGGGTGGATTATCCCCTACATCAGCCATCACATTGAAGTTGACCATCGGTGCAAACAAGTAAGCGCTTCCCCGACTGCTATGACGGCTTTCTTGCAACGAATTTCTAGAGTATGCTGCTCCAATCATGTTGCACACAGATGATTTACAGACTAGCAAATTCATGCTTGTAATTACATGAATCGTTTTTAATAACAGTTGCTTTTAACAATAACACATTTTATTTTTAGTGGAACACTCTTAATAAATAAGTTGATTGGTGATGAGAATATTGTAAATTAGCTAACTTTTTTTATGGAGCTATCGCTACTCTTAAATAATTTTATACACTTAGATAAAATTCCTGGAGGATGGTCATTTTAAAAATGATCACAGATGTTAATTGTCTTTTAGTCTATATTTCTACCTTTGCTTGTCCAATTAATTTAATAATTGGGCGTTCAACTCAGAATGATATCTACTATACTGATGACACCCTGTTCGTTAAAAAGCTGAAAATTTTCCTCTTCCTTATTACTTATATCTAAAAATTTGTAAATCACCCATTCGGGTGAGCCAAGCGGGTGATGCGTGCTTGGTGTTACTCATTATAAATTTTATTGTAAAGAAAGCTAAAATTTAGCTTAGTTTCCAGGAGAAGTCCACAAAACAACATCAAATTGACCACATTGAGGTATCGGTTTTAACTCACACACTTGGTTCAAATTATGGCTTTAATTAAAGAAATTGTCCAAGAAGCTCTAAATAGCGGCTATCTGAGTGTTGTAGCCGAAGAACAACTGCGATCGCAACTTCAAAGTAATTATGACTCAGAAGACCTAGATGCCTGGATCATTTTACAGCGAGCTATTGTAGCGGGTGATATCAAACAAGAGTCGCGCCGAAAAAAAGCTTCTCTTTCTCCTAAAGCCAAGGACGCTTCATCAAGTATCAAACTTGCTTATCAAATGGCAGCGGAGATTGCTTATGCAGCTGCTGTAGCTTTGTCAATGACAAAAAATACCAAAGATCAGCCTTCACTAGGTTCATAAGATAACACGCTAAGAATTTATTTTCCTGATTTAGTATCCAAAATTTATACCAAGTAGTTTGCGACGCTTTTCCTAGTTAACTCCTTGGTATTATTTTTACGCATTCCTCTTTTAAGTGATGTCTACATGGGTTACTTTGTATCACATCTTTTCAAACTAATCCCTAACCTAAGAATCATAGCTGCTTATTTTTTAGCACAATTTTATTAAAAAATAATTAAAAATTTAACCTTTGTGGAAACAGCTACGAGGAAATTTCACCCTTAGCCAAGACAGTAGAACTGATCCCCGGAAGCAATACTAAAAAAAATATAAATTATTTATTCAAAACTAGATTTTTTTCAGTGATACATACCACTCAATGATTAAATCTTAATATACCAAGTATATGGCTGAGAGTAATGCATAGAATTAGAAACACCTTGGTGTAAACTTTAGCAACGATGTTAAAAAGAATTCTCAATGCTTAACAAAGTCATCGCTTCTTCACAAACTACAGTATAAAGAATTGGCAACATTGGTAAAGACAGTAAACAATAACCATAACTAAACTTGGAGTTTTGCCAACCTATGCAGCCAATTCGCACATTTAACGTATCCCCTTCACTACCACCGCGACTCGAACCACTGCGGCGGTTAGCATATAACTTGCACTGGGATTGGAATGTTGAGAGCAAAGATTTATTTCGTCGCTTAGACTCTGACCTATGGGAGTCTAGCCATCACAATCCAGTGTTGATGCTCGGTACTATCTCGCAATCGCGGCTTTTGGAAGTTGTCGAAGATGAAGGCTTTCTAGCGCAAATGGATCGAGCTGACCGTCAGTTAGACGATTATTTACAAGAGCGCACCTGGTATCAAAAACAACGGGAGCAAAAACCAAAAGAATGCTACGCCTATTTTTCGGCGGAATTTGGACTTGTCGATTGTTTACCCGTCTATTCTGGGGGCTTGGGAGTTCTGGCGGGAGATCACCTCAAATCTGCTAGTGACTTGGGGCTACCGCTTGTCGGTGTAGGTTTGCTGTATCAGCAAGGCTACTTTGCTCAGTATCTGAATGCTGATGGCTGGCAGCAAGAACGCTACTTGCTCAATGATTTTTATAATATGCCCTTGCATCTAGAGCGTAATGCCGATGGTTCAGAGCTACGGATTGCGGTAGATTATCCAGGACGCAAGGTATACGCTAGAGTTTGGCGCGTACAGGTGGGAACTGTTCCCTTGTATCTGCTTGACACCAATATTGAACCCAACAACACTTACGACCACGACATTACAGATCAGCTGTATGGTGGCGACATTGATATGCGTATCCACCAGGAAATCATGCTGGGGATCGGTGGTGTGCAAATGCTCAAAGCTTTGGGGCTGAAAGTCACCGCTTACCACATGAATGAAGGCCACGCCGCCTTCTCTGCCCTAGAACGCATCCGCTTGCTGATTCAGGAAGAAGGGCTGAGTTATGCCCAAGCTAAACAGGTGGTGGCTTCCAGTAATATTTTTACTACCCACACGCCAGTACCAGCAGGGATTGACTTATTCGCTCCCGACAAAATGCTGCACTACTTGGGGTACTATGCAGAGATATTTGGGTTGCCCAAAGAGCAATTTTTAGGACTGGGGCGCGAGAATACAGGTGATTTATCTGGGCCTTTCAGTATGGCGGTGCTGGCTTTGAAAATGGCAACATTTTCTAACGGTGTTGCACAACTCCACGGGGTAGTGTCGCGGCAAATGTTCCAGGGCTTGTGGCAGAAAGTACCAGTAGAAGAAGTGCCGATCGCAGCAATTACTAATGGTGTCCATGCTCGGAGTTGTGTGGCAAAATCGACTCAAGAATTGTACGATCGCTACCTCGGTCCAAATTGGTCATCAGCACCACCAGATAGCCCATTGTGGGATCGGATGGATGCTATACCCGATGAAGAATTGTGGCGCAATCACGAACGCTGCCGCTTGGATATGATTTTGTATGTACGGGAGCATTTGGTTAAGCATTTAACAGATCGCGGCGCTTCCGCTTCCGAAATTATCCAAGCCCAAGAAGTTTTAGATCCTTACGCTTTCACCATCGGCTTTGCCCGTCGCTTTGCCACCTACAAACGCGCCACCCTCTGGATGCGTGATTTGGATCGGATTAAGCGGCTTCTGCTGGCTAACAAAGACCGGAAAGTGCAATTCGTAATTGCTGGTAAGGCACATCCTAAGGATATTCCCGGTAAAGAACTGATCCGCGAGATCAATCACTTTATCCGCGAACAGCATTTAGAAAAACAGGTAGTGTTTGTTCCCAATTACGACATTCACATCTCCCGATTGATGGTTGCGGGTTGCGATATCTGGTTAAATACACCGCGTCGTCCACGGGAAGCCTCTGGTACCAGTGGTATGAAAGCGGCAATGAATGGATTACCAAATTTAAGTGTACTAGATGGCTGGTGGGATGAAGCTGATTACGTCCGCACAGGTTGGGCGATTGGACATGGAGAGAATTACGACGATCCTAACTACCAAGATGAAGTGGAAGCAAATGCTCTCTACGAGTTGTTAGAGAAGGAAGTTGTACCACTATTTTATGAACACCGGGATACTGATGGTTTGCCCCGTCCGTGGGTTGCCAAAATGAAGGATGCAATTCGGTTGAATTGTCCCTTCTTTAATACAGCGCGGATGGTAGGAGAATATGCACAAAGGGCTTATTTTCCGGCCAGCGATCGCTATCATACCCTGACTGTTGATAACTATGCCCCAGCTAAAGAACTAGCTGCTTGGAAAGAAAAACTGGGCGAACACTGGTTCAACATCAGAATCAAAGATGTTGATGTATCGGCAGCTTCAGACATTGAGGTGAACCAAACTGTTGCTGTCAAAGCCAAAGTTGACTTAGCAACCTTGACCAATGATGATGTGCAGGTGGAGTTATATCAAGGTGCGATCGATGCCAATGGTGAGATTGTCAACGCTGTAACAGTGGTGATGGATTACCAAGGTGAGGATTCACAACAATTGAGTATTTACACGGGTAATATTACCTATACCGCTTCTGGTTTACAAGGCTTGTCTTTGCGTGTATTGCCGAAAAATCCAAATCTGGCTAATCCTTACGAACCAAGGTTGATTGCTTGGGCAGAATAAGAGTGCTGAGTAGTTAATAAATACTCAAGAATAGGCGTTGCTAACTTAATTTAGCAACGTCTTTTATATTACAAGTTTTCAGGTAAGTAATTAATATCTAGTAGCTGTTCTAAGGTATAGGTAGAATATTGAGGTAAGTTATCTAGTTTGCCTTCAGTTTTATCAATTACATATCCTAAAGCATCATTATAAATTGATGCTAATTCTTTTTCTAAAAATTGATATAAATTCGTTGTCAAGTTACGTTTTAATTGATTCCTAAAACTTCTAATTTCTGCTTTCCAATGTCTAGAATTATATTGATATTCCTCTGTCCAATATTGCAGTAGCAAAAGATATCTAATAATTTGTTCTAATAAACTAGCAACTTTCGCTTTGTCTCTACGACCCAAACTTTCTAGCTCCTCAATTAAATTTTCTAAATCTAATTCTTCTAAATGGTTAGCTTTCAAGAGTTTGATTGTTTCCTCTAGCCAGAGATGCTCGTCAATTTCATAAAGTTGTTGCAAACTCAAATTAGAATTAACTCCTTGCATAAAACCTCTTTGAGTTAAATCTTACGACATTACAATTTTAGGCTAATATTCTTTGGGGGATGACAATGTAGCCAGTGGTGCGATCGCCTAATACTAAGTTACGTTGTTCTCCCCAATACCACCAGTATGCAGCAATGTAAGCGCAAATTAAGCTGTCTAGTTTATCTTCGGTTGCTTTGAGGGCTGCGCCTGTGGTTGGGATTTCTAGGAGGAACGAACCGCAGAGGCGCAGGGAACGCAGAGGAGGGGAAAGAGAGGGGAGGATATCGAGAAGATAATTTTGAAGTTTGATTAGTTCTAGGCGGCGCTCAGTGAGTCTTCCTTTTTTATATTTGAGGATGCGTTCTAAGTTGAATAGGTTAACGATTGCTGGGTGGGGAAAGACTTCTATTTGATATCTGCTTAATTTTTGCGGTTGAATGGTGGGGGCGTGGGCAAAACCGCGTGATTCTAATTCTAAGCCAAAGTTGATGGTGCGATCGGCGAAGGGTAGGTTTTGATTAGCTGGGTAGCAGCCTGCATGATATTTGCCAAAGTACTTGTGGCTGAGTTTGTCGGGGAGACGACTCCCGCTAGCGTTGGGTATGAGGGTAGGTGCATCTACGGCGATGATTGCTGGTTCGTCTGGTTGAACGCTTTGATCGATCCAGGTAAGGATGTCTGCAATAGCCTCTTTGCGGTCTAGATCGAGTAGTTGCAGTTGTCCATCTATCCATTCTAAACAGCACAATCCACTTGGTTGCGATCGCCAGCCTAAATCAATGCCAATAAATTTCATTGTCATAACATGAATTTGCGATTATTTTCGCATTTTCAGGCTACCATTTACCTAAATTTACTTGCTAAAAATTGTGAGAAATAATCTTATAATCTGAAATAGCTTGTCTTAATTTATTTTATCTGGCAATAAATTAATCAAGATTATTCCAATGAAAATATTATTTTTACATCCCAATTTTCCCTCACAATTTCGCAACCTAGCGACAGTTTTAGGTAAAGATCCTAATTGCAAAGTCGTCTTTGGAACAAATCGTCGTGAAGGCGAAATACCTGGCGTTTTTAAAGCTATTTACACTCCTTCTCGGGAAGCTGCTCCCCAAACCCACCATTACGTTCGCAACCTAGAAAATGCTGTTCTCACCGCGCAGGCTGTCTATCGCGTGTCCGAAAAATTAAAAGCTGAGGGTTTTGTTCCAGATATAGTCTATGGCCATTCTGGTTGGGGGCCGACTTTATTTATGAAAGATGTTTTTCCCAAAGCAGAATTATTGTGTTATTTCGAGTGGTTTTATCACGCTCACGGTTCGGATGCAGATTTTGATCCCAATGAACCCCTGAATGCTGATGATGAATGCCGTATTCGCATGAAAAATGCACCGATTTTGACTGATTTATATAGCTGTGATCGCGGGCTTTCTCCCACTAATTGGCAGCGTTACCAGTTCCCCAAAGAATATCATAGCAAAATCACTGTACTTCATGATGGTATTGATACCAATTATTTTGTTCCCAAGTCAGACGCAAAGTTAGTTTTACCAAGAATAAATCTTGACCTTTCTTATGTCGAAGAGTTGGTAACTTATGTGGGACGGGGAATGGAACCTTATAGAGGATTTCCAGAGTTTATGGAAACGGTGGCACTAATTCAACAGCGAAGACCTAACTGTCATGTAGTAGTTGTGGGAGAAGATAGGGTGGCTTATGGGAAGAATCTCCCCGATGGTCAGACTTATAAACAATTAATGCTAGAAAAATTAAAATCATCTTTAGATTTATCGAGGCTGCACTTTACAGATAGACTACCTTACAATGAGTATCTTCAAGTTTTGCAAGCTTCTTCTGCTCATATTTATTTAACCCGTCCTTTTGTTTTATCCTGGTCAATGTTAGAAGTAATGGCAGCAGGATGTTTACTAATAGCTTCTAAGACTCCGCCAGTATTGGAGGTCATCCAGGATGGGGTAAATGGATTGTTGGTAGATTTCTTTTCTCCCCAGGATATTGCTAATCGAGTTGAAGAGGCGCTGAATCATCCTCAAGAGATGAAAAAAATTCGTGCGAATGCGCGAGAGACAATTTTGAAGCGTTATGATTTAGCCAAACTGTTACCACAGCATTTGCAATGGATATTTGCTGGTAAAAATTCTGATAGCTTACAAAAGCGCTCAGTTTCTAAAGGATTTGGAAGAAATTAGATGTTATTGGTCATTGGTCATTTGTCATTGGTCTCTTGCATAAATATTTTTTTGTCTCACGCGAAGGCTCGACGAAAATCGTGAAAATAACGATTTTTACAAGATAGTTTAATTTTATTGTGCCAACTTAACTGATCAAAGGAATTAGCGATCGCTAATTCCTTCCCGACAATTTACCTTGTGAGGATGGTTACTATAGTTACAACTGGAAAAAAAGTAACTTACCAGCCCAAGATTACCTATAATCTTTATGACAAACACTATTTCAATTACCGATTCCCTGCTTCCTAATCCTCTACCGAAACCAGCAATCATTCGACTAGAAAACATTTTCAAGATTTATGGTAGTGGCGAAACAGAGGTACGAGCGCTGAATGATGTCAACTTAATTGTAGAACAAGGCGAATATTGTGCAATCATGGGCCCTTCCGGTTCTGGCAAATCCACAGCCATGAATATTATCGGTTGTTTAGACCGTCCGACAACCGGACATTATTACTTAGATAATCTTGATGTAGCCCAAATGGACGATCGCTCATTGGCGCACATCCGTAATAAAAAACTGGGGTTTGTGTTTCAACAATTCCACCTATTGCCTCAACTAACAGCATTAGAAAATGTGATACTGCCAATGCTGTATGCTGGTGTGAATCCAAAAGAAAGAAGCGATCGCGCCACAATTGCATTGACGCGAGTCGGTTTAGCAAATCGCCTCAACAACAAACCAACTCAACTATCTGGGGGACAACAACAAAGAGTAGCGATCGCACGAGCCATTGTCAATCGTCCTGTAGTACTCCTAGCCGATGAACCCACAGGCGCACTTGATTCGCGCACAACCCAAGAAGTCTTAGATATCTTTAGCGAACTCAATGCCAGTGGAATCACCGTTGTCATGGTGACACATGAGCCAGAAGTTGCCCGTCAAACCCAGCGCATCGTTTGGTTCCGCGATGGTCAAGTGGTACACTCTAACCTCACCCCAAGCGACTTGAGTAACCTTACTGTGTCATAACTTAATAAAGTCCGAGTTCGCCCTTGGCGTTTGGTAGGTGGACGAAAGTTTGTATCTAGTCGCCAAGGCTGATAAATGCGGTTTTGATATGATTACAAACTCGATGTTTTACCAGTTTCTGCTTGTGTTGCGATCGGCTTGACATCGGTGTAACCCATTTCACCAGCTATTGTCCGAAACACCGAAATTTGCTCCTCAAAATCTAGTCCTTCAATTTGGGAAACCAGATCATTAATTGCCTTACTTGGTTGGTAGCTAGCTGGTAAACCAACCACCTGATTTCCCATAGCTACTGCCCAAGCATACCAAACTAACAACTGATTGTTTTCTTTTATCGACCCATAAGCACGAGAGTATTCTGTATCTTTGCGGTTAACAATATCCCGCATAATATCTAGTTGCTGCTCATCTGATAATTCAAAATAGTCTCCTAACAGAAGTGGTGCTAATTCTGGTTCAGCCGCAGCAGGTACAGCTGGCGTAATCGAATCACCCATTTTTTTATAAACAAAATAGAACCAGGCTAATTTGGCATCGGTATCTAAGGCATTAAACGCATCCACTAATTTTTGAGTTTCATTGCTCTGGGCTTGAGAAATAGTTTTGTCGTAACTTGCAGTCATAATTTTGTCCCCAAGTAAATTTAATAGACCAAACTAAGTGTTACCAGAGTTTTCTCATCAGATTCTAGTACCGATAGAAGGAGTTAACTTTATTGCAAATTGCAGCTTTTATCTATCTTTTAATAGAGGTAAAAGTCTCTCCCAAGGAAGCAACAAGCGGCATATTGACTTGTTACAATCGCCCTAGTAATAAAAATTTACCTTAAGGTTTTTAATTATGCCTGATGAAGTAAAGCCCAATTTAAATGAAGCTCCCACCCATGATGCTCAATTAGCTGCCGAAAGCATAGCTAGTGGTGAAGAACAAGCGCCAAAGGTCGATTTTGATGCTGATTATGCAGCTGCACAACAATTTAGCGTGAGTGAAGTTGATCGCACTGCTAAAGGTTCAGCAGCAGCCGAAACAGCTACAGCACCTAAATATCAAACCTCTAAGCCAGAAGAGACAAAAATTGAAGCGCAGTCAACTGGTAATCCTGACGATTATGCAGAATTAGCCAAAGAAGTTGGGAATTCTAGAACTGAAGGTGTAACTAATGTCAGTGATGAACTAGTACAAAAAGCTTTGGAAAAGGGTCAACCGAAAAAGTAAATTTTCCTAATCCAACATTTAGACATCTGGTGAAAAAAATGTAGAGACGTAGCATAGCTATGTCTCTACAATAGTTATGGATAACGCATATTTAATTTATGGAGATGTGTATATAATTAATAACCATTCATCACTTCTAGCAGTTCGCTAGGTTGGTGAATCAAATAATCTGGATTTTGTTTAGCTAGTACTTCTGATGAGTTAAACCCCCAAGCTACTGCAATTACTTGGATATTTGCTTTCTTTGATGCTTCTATATCTCTGGTTTCATCACCAACATAAATAACTTCTTGGGGTTTGAGTTGCTTTTGCCTCAATACATTATTGATTATGGTTGTTTTGCCAAAAATTGTAATTCCTGAGTAGATGAACTCAAACAGGTGATTTAAATCATTGATTGTGAGAAATTGGGTAACGTTATCTTTAGAATTAGAAGTGATAATACCCAGTTTATATCCTTGATTTTGCAGCTCTATTAATGCTTCTTTAATTCCCGGAATTGGTTTTAATTCAGGAATTTTGTCTTTTAATTCTCCTTTAACTTTTTTAACTAAAAAAGGTATTTTAAATAGAGAAACTCCTGAGTACTTAATAATTTCCCTAGATGTTAAGTTTTTAAGGAGGGCTAATTGCTCTGGGCTGATGTGTCTATAACCAAAGTCTACAGCTAGACGATTGGCAATACTTACAAGGGCATCTACTGTATCAGCAATTGTGCCATCAAAATCAAAAATAATTACTTTCGGGGTCATTATTTGCCTGGATGCGTCAAGATTAGCTAGGGCGTTGCGTCGTAACATTTCTGGCTTAATCCGCCGCAAGGCAGATGCTGGAAATCGTTTATCCCACTCCTGGTCTGAGATTTGGGCTAATTCTAGCAGTTTGGGAGCAATATTCCCAGGATAAGGCTGAAACTCTGGAATATCAGTTGCTTGGGCAAAACGTTGATTCCAAGGACAAACATCTTGGCAAATATCGCAACCAGCAACCCAGCCTTGTAAATGAGGTGCGATCGCCTCTGGCAGTTTTTCGTCCCGATTTTCAATTGTATGATAAGCGATGCAGCGATTAGCATCCACAACAAAAGGCTGAGTAATTGCACCTGTAGGACAAGCCTGAAGACAACGAGTACAGCTACCGCAGTGTTCTGTATGCGGGCGATCGCTCTCTAGCTCCAAATTGGTCAACACTTCTCCCAAAAATACCCAAGAGCCATATTCTCGTGTAATCACATTACCATTCTTGGCAATCCAACCAATTCCGGCAAGTTGAGCCAATACTTTATCTTGTACTGGGCCAGTGTCTGCATAATAACGAACTCTTACACTTTCATCTAGTGATTCCAGCCATGTAGATAGCTGCTTGAGTTTTTTATGCATTATCTTGTGATAATCCCTTCCCCAACCATAACGGGAAATTTTGGCATATTCCTCGCCTTCTCCTGACGGAGACGCTACGCGAACGGGACGTTGGTGTGGTGTGTAGTAATTTAGCGCCACACACACTAGCGATCGCGCTTCTGGCATCACTAAGCGGATATCTTGACGTTTTGGGTTAGTCATCCATTCCATATCGGCGTGATAACCCAGTTCAATCCATGCTTGTAACCTCTGCGCTTCTGTGGCATCTATGCTATCTACAGCAGCAATTCCAACTTTGTGAAAGCCCAACTCGCTGGCTTTTTCTTTCACCACACTACTGCTTGTTACGGAATACTGACTCATTTTTTTAATTGGATTTTGCCTAAATAAAGGCAAATAAATTATACATTACCTAGTCACTACCTTTAATGAATATTTGTTACTTTTCCTACGTATCAATTTGATCGAGAAAGGAAGAAGGCAAGAGGGTAGTATTCCTCCTGCCTTCTGCAATTTTTGCAACACCAATGTAGAGACATTCCATTGCAACATCTCAACTTCCATCGTGAGGAAGATTTAGCAATATGTAGCAATCTATCTCAAAAGCAGCTTTCTTTTGAGCGATTTTTGTATTGAAATGAATATTCAGTTAGCATAATACAGAGAATTTTATGACTTCTGCTGAATTTATATCCCCAGCGCAGTTGAAAGAAGAATTCCAGATTGAGGGAATTACAGAAACAAGCGTACTGCGTTATTTTCAAACCTTAAATGCTGGAGAATTTGAGGCAACTGCTGCCTTATTTGCGGTAGATGGTGTGATGCGTCCACCCTTTGAATCTGATATTGTGGGGATAGATGCGATCACAGCCTACTTAAAACAAGAAGGACAAAACGTTAAAGCTTACCCCAACACGGCAATCGCCGAGACTTTAGAAACCGGTGAGATTCAAATTCAGGTAGCAGGCAAAGCCCAAACTTCCTGGTGTAGTGTGAATGTCTTGTGGCTATTTATCCTCAACCAACAACGGCAAATTTTCTATACTAGAATCAAACTTTTAGCTTCTCCCCAAGAGTTACTTTCTTTACGTCGTGAAAAGTAGTAAATAAGTATAATTGTTGAGGAAATGTTTGATATTACCCAAAACAAAATCTAGGCATCAAAAATTCCTATAAATAACTTTTGTCTATTTGATGTCTATTTGACTAATTCGGGTAAAGTAGCTTGTAACTTGAGACAGTTTGCACCATCAATCTGCAACTCATAGTCTACTTTATCCATTAGACGATTCATAATCAGCCAACCATAACCACCTTCTTGTTTTTCCAAAGGGTTGGGAGCGTAGTAGTTAGACATATCAAAGCCTTCGCCGTAATCCCAAACTTCTAAGGCCAGATCCCGGTCTTTCACTTCCAAACGCAGTAAAATTGGTAAATTTGGTTTATCCTTGTGGGCATGACGGACTGCATTTGAGTAAGCTTCCACCAAAGCCAATCTCAAACGACTTGATTGCCGTGACCAATCCACAGATTCTCCTAGCTGAATTTTCAAACATCCCAGTAACCAGTTTTCGACAATATTCAGAAAATTCAAGTCACTTGGTACATGAAGCTCACTTTTCATCACTTATAAAATCTCCAGTGAAAGTATAGTTTGATCGTCTTCTTGAATGTGGTTATCTGCCTGGATGCGAGCTAGTAAATGGTTGAGAGAAAGTGGTTGTTCTTCTTGTTGTAACAGTTGCCAAAGACCATCTTGGTTCAGCATAGAACGGTTAACTGCCTCAGCACTAGACCCGTTTTTTACTGTTAAATCAGAATCATTTGAGATCGTTGCTTCTGTAATACCATCACTGGCGAGTAATAATGTGTCTCCAGTAGCGAGAACCAAACGACCAGACTGTGCCTGCCACTTGGGTAAGATTCCCAAAGGAACGCTGCGGACTTTCAGGTAATTAGGATTGTCGCCTAAAGCGTCTTGGCGTGACCATAACAGTGGATAAATATGACCGGCATTCGTGTAGACTAGTTCCTTAGTATTAGGGGTATAACAGGCTAACACAAGAGTAATGAAATAATTGTTGCTAATTAAATCTTCACTCAGAGCATGATTAAGGTTTTGCATAACCACATTCGGCTCGGCTGGTGTTTCTTGAGATAATTCTCGGCGCAAAACTGAAATAATACTAGCCATAAATAAAGCAGCTGGGACACCCTTACCAGAGACATCACCTACTGCTAACCACAAGTCCCCTTTGGGATGAACAAACACTTCAAAGAAATCGCCTCCTACTTCCCGCGCCGGGTAGCAGCAGGCTTGCACTTTTACACCCTTAATATCAGGTAAACTTTGGCGTAGTAAGTTGTATTGAATTTGCCGAGCCACCTCCAACTCATTATGAATCTGCTGTTGCTTTTCTTGGAGACGCTGGTAAAGTTTTGCTTGCGAGAGAGCTAAGGCTGCTTGTTCGGCAACACCTGCAATTAGTTGGATGTCTTCGTCTTGCCAAGGACGATCGCGTCCCCATTGGTGGAGAGCCAGCACAGCCAACAAATGCTGCTGGTAGCTAAGTGGCACAACCAAATGGTGACAGGGGTTGCCCTCGTATATTTCTTGAGTAAGTTGATAATGACGGGTTTCCAGAACTTTTTCAATTAAAATACTGGGGTCGAAGAAGCAATCTAATGCATTGGATTTAGGATCGTAGTATGAAAACTCATCTTGGATCAGGCGATCGCCCTCTACTGGTCTGAGCAAGCAACTGCTAGCGTCAAATGTTTGTCCAATGGTTGCGACAATTTTTTGCAGCATACTGTCGTAGTCTAAAGACTCACGAATTGCGGTTGTTACGGCATTAAACAAAGATTCTCGCCGTAGGGCCCGACGCAACTCTTGCGTGCGCTTCTTGACTACACGATATGTATCAGTCGCTTGCTCAACTAACGCCCTGAGTTTATCTGGATTCCACGGTTTGGTAATATACTTGAATACCTGACCAGAGTTAATGGCATCCACTAAATCTTCGACATCAGTAAAACCAGTCAACAAAATCCGGATCGTGTCAGGAAAGCGCTCTACTGTCCGACTAAAAAATTCCGTTCCATTCATTTCTGGCATTCTTTGGTCAGAAATAATCACCGCCATTTCGCCAAATTGATCCAAGATTTCCAGAGCGCCAAAAGCATGATTGGCTTTATACACTTGAAAATCTCGTCTAAAAGTGCGGTAGAGTAAATCTAGGTTATCTGGCTCATCATCTACCACCATGAGCTTAAGTTTTTCGACCCCTGTCTCAGCCATATTTGACTTTACTTTTGAGATGTTTGAATGGCGATATAGTGTGATGTTTATCCCACATAATAAATCACAGAAAATCAGAGAAGCCATTCACTTTGAAAATATCACTTTCTCAAAGTTATGAGTTTCCCTTGATCGTTTTCAATTGCTCCACATCAAAATTACCTTTACCCAACTAAACCAGAACGCAGGGCGCGGACTGCTGCTTGGGTACGGTCATCGGCACATAGCTTATTCAAAATATTGCGAACGTGAGTTTTAACAGTCCCAACAGTGATGTAAAGTCTTTCCGCAATTAGTGCATTACTACAACCTTCGACAATCAACTGTAGCACTTCTAATTCCCTTTCTGTCAGGGTGTAAGGTTGAATTCCTTCCAGATTCTCGACATAATCAAGGTTAGAGGCAATAGTCTTGGCATCTACAAAAGCCGATTCCAACTTTTGAGGATTTTGTTGTGCTTGTTGTAATACAATTCGAGCGATCGCTGGATCGATCCAGGCGTTGCCATTGTAAGTTACTCTCACTGCTTCCAGCAAATTATCAAATTTGATATCTTTCATACAGTAAGAGTCTGCACCAGCAGCAAAAGCTGCCAACACAGCTTCTTTGTTATCCCGCAGCGTCAAAATTAACACTTTTGTAGCTAGCTGCTGCCCATTTGCAGTAGATTTTACCTCCCGTGTTAGTTCAATACCATCTTTATCTGGTAAACCAATATCTACGATCGCAATATCAGGTTGTACCATTTTTAACATCTTTAGCCCCTCGGCAGCATTGGCAGCTTCACCTACAACTTCAATCTCATCCTTTTGGATGAGCGCTGTCCGAATACCCACGCGAGTGAGGTCATGATCTTCAATTAAAGCAATACGAATTTTACTCATAGCCAACTTCAGCCCGTTACACTACCTTAACCATAAAGTCGAGTTTCGTGACATACTCCCACACTAACTGTAAGCAGTATAGTAGGAGCTTCTGTTCCCGGAACCAGAGTTGCGAGTTGAGCTTTTTTATACTGGGTTAATATTACACTTTCACAATAAAGTTTGCACTGATCCAGCCCAAGTACAAGCGCTCTGAGAAATCCCCACTTTCAAAATCGCAGGCTTGTAGAGCCAATTTTTAAAATGGGCAGTATGTCAAGCTTTCTATTGTTCCAAGGCACTGGGGATCTTTCCCAATACTTTTCGGTTAAGGGGGAAAGGGGAAAGGGTTTAAATTTACCTTTACCCCTTACCCTTTTCCCAGACCAAAAGAGAGATTGTTGGGTTTATTCGAAAAGTATTGGGATCTTTCCTGCCTAAGTTCTAATATAAAAAAATTTGATAAACTTAACATTCAAGTAAATCTGGCGTGAGGGTTACTCAAGAATAGGCTATGTCTAAAGGCAATCAAGCATTTTCAGTATTGGGAATACCAGTTCATGTGATGGCTAACTATCCAGGCTGGTTGTTAGAAAGCCTAGAACAAGGCAGAGGAATTCATGTAGTAACGCTCAATGCAGAAATGACTATGCAGGCAGAGCAGAATGAATTACTCGCTCAGATAATTAAAAATGCTGAACTAGTTATTCCAGATGGAGCCGGGGTTGTTCTGTATTTACGGTTATTATTATGGCAAAAAGTTCAGCGTTTTCCGGGAATTGAATTAGCAGAAAAACTTTTGCAAGAACTTGGACAACAGAAGACAGGGGCAAAGGTGTTTTTTTATGGAGCAGCGCCTGGGGTGGCCTCAACTGCGGCAGATTTTTGGCAGCAGCAAATTCCAGATTTGAATATAGTAGGCACTCACTCAGGCTACCATTCCCCAGAAGAAGAAGCGCAATTGCAACAAACTCTTGCTCAATTGCAGCCACAAGTGATTTTTGTCGGTTTGGGAGTGCCACGTCAAGAGTTATGGATTGCCGAAAACCGCCATTTGTGTCCTCAAGCAATTTGGATTGGCGTTGGTGGTAGTTTTGATATTTGGTCGGGAACTAAAACTCGCGCTCCCGCCTGGTTAGCAAATAATAATTTGGAATGGTTGTATCGGCTATATCAAGAACCTTGGCGTTGGCGGCGAATGTTGGCTTTGCCTGCTTTTGCTGTAAAAGCTTTTGTTTATCGTTTGACAGCAAAAGATGCAATTAGTTAAGAGTGGAGAGACACGATTAATCGCGTCTGTACTGGGTGTTATTACTTAGTTAATACTGAAGTCTTCAAAAAATTTTAAATTTTCTTTGTTGAATTTTAAATTCCCAGGCAAAACCTGGGAATCCTTATTTTGATAGGCAATGTCACATCTAAGTCGGCAAATTGTTTAGTTGTGGTTATGAGGAAAATTTAACAATGCCAGTATTAACAACTCAAGTTAAAACAGATAAATCCGTTCAGAGAGAGGACTCTGCAACTCAACAGCATGGTAGTAATACTACTGCAAAGGTGACATTGCAATCTGTAAGCAAGACTTATGCTAACGGCACTCACGCCTTGTTGAATGCGAACCTTGAGGTAAAAAAGGGAGAATTTCTGTTTATCACCGGGCCAAGTGGTTCTGGTAAATCAACGCTCTTGAAACTGTTGTATGGCCAGGAGTTGCCTACACAGGGAGAAGTAATTGTTGATGAGTGTAATATAGCGGGTTTACGGGGCGATCGCTTGTCATTATTCCGGCGACGGATTGGCATTGTGTTTCAAGACTACAAACTGATTAGCCAACGAACAGTAGCAGAAAATGTGACTTTTGTGCTGCAAGCTCAAGGGTATACCCGTAAAGAAATTCAACGACGTTTAGAACCAACTTTAAAGCTGGTGGGTTTGCTGAGTAAAGCTGATTGCTTCCCAGATCAACTATCTGGGGGAGAGCAACAACGGGTGAGTATTGCCCGTGCGATCGTTGGTACACCACCACTACTGTTAGCAGACGAGCCTACTGGAAATCTCGATCCTGATAATTCCTGGCAAGTAATCCAGATTCTTCAGAAGTTAAATTCCTTTGGAGCTACGGTAATTGTTACCACCCATGATGAACAATTGGTACGGCGGTGCAATCATCCGGTAGTGCAAGTTACTAATGGACAGTTGTCTCGAAAATAAAAATTGGGAATTGGGAATTGGGAATTGGGAATTGGGAATTGGGAATTGGGAATTGGGAATGGGAATTAGTTATTAGACAAATGACAAATGACAAATGACAAATGACAAATGACAAATGACAAATGACAAATGACAAATGACAAATGACAAAT
>NZ_JAAGOG010000290.1:0-7781 GCF_010747425.1 Nostoc sp. UIC 10630 | reverse complement strand
CATTCAAAATACTACTTTTGATTTTCCGTCTCTTCAGATGTACGGAGCTTTTTCAAAAATCAAATACTAATCCTATAGAAGAGTTAGAACAAATCAATTTGTCCCAAGTTTGATAATTAAAAGACATATAGCAAGCACAAGAGGCAATGGTCATGAGTATGGTCATGAACCAACGGGTCAAAGTTGAAAAGACTTTAACCATTAACAAACCAGTAGAGGAACTTTATCGCTTTTGGCGTAACTTTGATAACTTGCCACGCTTTATCAAGCATCTCAAAGAGTTGAGGGTATACGACGAGAAGCGATCGCACTGGATTAGCAAAGGATTCTTAAATGAAAGCGTTGAGTGGGATGTAGTCATTACCGAAGACCGAGAAAACGAATTGATTGCCTGGACTTCGGTTGAAGGCGCAGCAATTGAAACCTCTGGTCGCGTCCACTTCAAGCCAGCACCTGGGGATCGTGGCACTGAGGTAAAAACAATCCGAGAATTTACCCCGCCTGGAGGTGCGATTGGAGCTGCGTTGGCGAAGCCCGTCGCAGACATCGCTAAATTATTTGGCGAAGACCCAGAACTGCAAATTAAAGAAGATTTACGCGGCTTCAAAATGCTGATGGAAGCAGGCGAGATTGCCACAACAGAAGGTCAACCGCGAGGTTAATAAATATTGCTATGAAAGCTGTTTGTTGGTACGGCACTAACGATGTGCGGGTGGAAACAGTGCTAGACCCAAAAATAATTAACCCCCGCGATGCCATCCTCAAAGTGACATCAGCAACCATCTGCGGTTCTGACTTGCATATCTACAATGGCTACATCCCGACGATGGAACCGGGTGACATTATTGGTCACGAGTTTATGGGAGAAATCGTTGATATTGGCAATGAAGTCAAGAAATTGAAAAAAGGCGATCGCGTCGTTGTCTCTTCGATGATCGGTTGCGGTCAATGCTGGTATTGCCAACAGCAGATGTGCTCGTTGTGCGATAACTCCAATCCCAAAGCTTCGATACAGGAGAAAGTATACGGTTATAACACGTCAGGTATCTATGGCTACTCCCATGCTTTTGGGGGCTATTCAGGTGCTTTTGCTGACTATGTGCGCCTACCCTTTGCTGATTATAGGGCAATCAAAGTTACCAAAGATATTCCTGACGAAAAACTGCTACCGATTTCTGACGCTTTTCCCACGGGCTACATGGGAGCAGATTTATGTGATCTTCAGCCCGGAGATATTGTCGCAGTTTGGGGTTGTGGCCCGGTTGGACAATTTGCCATGCGTAGCGCTTATCTGCTAGGTGCAGAACGTGTCATTGGCATCGACCGAGTTCCTGAACGGCTGCAATTAGCTAGAGACTTTGCCAAAGCGGATATTGTTAACTACGAAGAAGTTGATGTCAGCGAAGCCCTCAAAGAAATGACGGGAGGACGTGGCCCCGATGCTTGTATTGATGCAGTGGGACTAGAAGCTCACGGCATGGGTCTAGAAGGTGTATACGACCAAGCCAAGCAGGCAGTACGCCTGGAAACAAGATCGCCCCCATGTGCTGCAACAAATGATGCTCACTGGTCGCAAAGGTGGCACTCTATCAATCATAGGTGTTTATGGTGGCTTTGTGGACAAGCTACCGATGGGTGCTGCTATGAATAAAGCCATGACCTTCAGAATGGGACAGATGTTCGGTCAGAAGTATATGCCTATCTTGCTGGATCACGTATTGAAGGGCGAAGTCGATCCATTTGCTGTGTTCACGCATCACTTACCCCTAACAGAAGCCAAGCATGGCTTCGAGCTGTTCAACCAAAGAAAAGACCACTGCATAAAAGTTAGGTTACAGCCTTGAGTTGGGGACTCACAAAAGCAGGGGAGCAGAGGAGACAAGGAAAATAACCACTGACAACTGACAATTAACTACCGACAAAGGACTAATGGCTATGAAAGCAGTTTGCTGGAACGGTGCCAACGATGTACGGGTTGAAACAGTACCCGATCCAAAAATCATTAATCCGCGTGATGCTGTTATTAAAATCACAACAACAGCAATTTGCGGTTCTGATTTACACCTTTATAACGGCTACGTCCCCACAATGGAAAAGGGCGATATCCTGGGTCATGAAATGATGGGGGAAGTCGTTGAAATAGGCAGTGCCGTCAAAAATTTAAATATAGGCGATCGCGTGGTTGTACCATTCCCTATCGCCTGTGGTAACTGCTGGTACTGTCAACATGACTTCTGGTCATTGTGCGATAACTCTAACCCAAACGCTTGGTTAGCAGAAAAATTCATGGGTTATTCACCCTCTGGTATTTTTGGCTACTCTCATATGCTAGGTGGCTATGCTGGTGGTCAAGCTGAATATGCCCGCGTTCCCTTTGCCGATACTGGTTTGTTTAAGATTCCTGATGGACTAACAGACGAACAAGTAGTGTTTCTAACAGATATTTTCCCCACCGGATATATGGCGGCAGAGAACTGTAATATTCAGCCCGGTGATATTGTCGCAGTCTGGGGGTGTGGCCCAGTCGCACAATTCACAATAAGAAGTGCTTATCTACTTGGTGCTGAACGAGTCATCGCTATCGATCGAATTCCCGAACGCCTACAGATGGCTAAAGATCAAGGCAAGGCAGAAATCCTTAACTATGAGGAAGTAGATGTTGGTGAAGCCCTTAAAGAAATGACAGGTGGACGCGGCCCAGATGCTTGCATTGATGCTGTGGGGTTGGAAGCACACGGCACGGGTCTAGAAGGAGTATATGACGAAGTAAAGCAAGCAGTGCGTCTGGAAACAGACCGCCCCCATGTGCTGCGGCAAGTGATGATTGACTGTCGCAAAGGCGGTCACGTGTCAATTCCTGGTGTTTATGTCGGCGTTGTAGACAAAATACCTATGGGTGCTGCCATGAACAAAGCCTTAGTATTCAAAATGGGACAAACGCACGTTCATAAGTACTTAAACACGTTACTTGATCATATCCAAAATGGCAGGATCGATCCATCTTTCGTGATCACCCATCGTCTACCGTTAGATGAAGCACCCCGAGGTTACGAAATTTTCAAAGACAAGAAGGAAAACTGTATCAAAGTTGTACTCAAACCATAAGGCAGGAGAAAAGACACGGAGAGTGGGAGACGCAAAGAAAGAACTCTTTATGTCCGAATGGCACGCTTGTTAAGCGTAAACTTTTGATATAAC
Organism: Nostoc sp. UIC 10630; assembly: GCF_010747425.1. Taxonomy (NCBI): domain Bacteria; kingdom Bacillati; phylum Cyanobacteriota; class Cyanophyceae; order Nostocales; family Nostocaceae; genus Nostoc; species Nostoc sp. UIC 10630. Next base: position 4,583 of record NZ_JAAGOG010000290.1, on the reverse strand, counting down.
TGGATGAGAGGGTATGGAGTGGAATGGCACGCTGGTAGGGTTGCAGGTTCGTCAGAAATTAAGAAAAATAGAATGAAAGTGCGAACATTAATAAACTTCTTGATCACTACACCCTACACCCAAAAGCCTTATAAATAATAGGTTTGCCGTTATCAAGCGTGCCATTCGGTATGGGGTGTGGGGTGTGGGGAATTAAGAAGATGTTGAACTCCTTGACGCAGTTGCATTCAATTGCTAAAGAAAGATTACGCCTGCAAGAAGAACGTCTCCGATATAAGCAACAATTACCAGAAGATAAACTTAAACAAGAGAAACAGAAAGAGGAACATTTGAAATTCGAGAGGCAAAAAAAAGAACGTAGTAAAAACGAGCAGAAGTTACAAACGGAGAATTATAGACCACAACAGCAAAAACAGATAAATCCATACTCAACTAACAATAACTCTTGGAGTACACGTAATTTCTGGAGTAATAATTCATCAAATGGGTCAAGTGAAAAAGTATACGTGCAAGGATACCGTTGTAAGGATGGGACTTGGGTTGAAGGATATTGGCGTAGTAACAAATAAGCAAGTGTTACTGTTAGTAAATTTTATTACTTGTCGATAAATTGATAACACTCTTATCTGCCCCTTTAATAATTGCTATGCTTCACTCAACGAACTGGACTATTGCCCATAAACAATTCAAAATGACTTCCTGTAACTAGACTTCTAACATTTTATCCTATTGAGACTTTTACAGACTTACATCATTTTTGATCGCTACTCCTGTATTCTTTCTCTATTACACTCAACACTTTCTCTTCCAAATCCGTCAAATAAGCACGATTCAGCTTCCCCAGCATCTCCAAAAACTTCTGCACCAACTCCTCCAGTGAATCGGAATATATTCGCGCAAGGCGATCGCTCAAGGATTGGATCTGCTGACATTCCTGGGGCAGGTAGTTGAAGGACTTCAGGTGTTGCAACCCAATGGCGTACTCGCCATCCCACATTTTCACCGTACAATTAAATTCATTCACTGCGCTGACAATTGCCCAACACCCACCCTTACCTCTGAGTTTTGGGTCGCCCTCAGTCCAAAATTCGTAGTGATAGTATAGTATGCCTGTTAGTAATCTCTGCCGTTCTTGGTAATCGTTCACCAATGAATACTGCCGCTACCTTCCCCCTTGTACCGTCGTATTTTACTAGGGTTTACCGCAATACTCAACAGCGATAATATCGATACAATTGGGTGATTGACAGCTTCAGCTTAACAGTAGCAATTATAATTACATACCGCGTCAATTACTTCAATTCAGGTGAGCGCATAGATATTTTTACTAAGAAGCAATATGGCAGACCTTAGCGGTAATTGGTTAGGAACTTATTGGCAAGATGACATCCCTAGTCGCTTTGAAGCAACCTTTGTTCAGAGTGGAAATACTTTCAGTGGTTCCATTTTGGATGACAATTATTTAGGAGAAGCTCAGGTCAATGGCGAGGTAATTGGACGTACTGTCAGTTTTACTAAACGTTATTTAGTTACCTCACCTGTACCAGTTAGATATACAGGCATGGTTTCAGAAAATGAAGATTATATGCAAGGAGAGTGGAATATAGGTTTGCAGTATTCTGGTTTATGGGAAGCGCGACGCAGTGGAGAGAACCTGATTATAGATTTACAAACTCGGCTTGAACAGCAAACTTTATTGACGATAACTTAATCGTTCGCATAAATTCTTACCTTATCCCCAGCTTTCCTTATTATGTAATTTCCGACTCTAAGAGACTCAGCACTTTCTCCTCCAACGCCGTCAAATAAGCCCGATTCAGCTTCCCCAACGACTCCAGAAACTTCTGCACCGACTCCTCCAGCCCACTCGAATACACCCGATTAACGCGATCGCAAATCACCCGCATCTGCTCACACTCGGCAGGCAAGTAATTGTAAGACTTCAGGTGTTGTAACCCAACGGCGTACTCGCCATCCCAGACTCTCACAGTGCAACTAAACTCGTTCACTACGCTGACAATCCCCCAGCAGCCACCTTTGCCTCTGAGTTCTGGATTGTCTTTGACTACGATTTGGCAGACTTCGCCGATTTGGTAGGTGTTGGGTACTTGGGTTCGCTCCATTATGCGCTGCACAACATCTTTGACGATCCTACCAGTCGGCACTTTCCCCCCAGCAAGCTCTACTGCCGTTAGCCACACTTCCTGCTGTTCTTGAGGTTCAAGCTTTGTCATCGGTCGAACTTGCCCCTCTGCTGTTGGCAATTTGTGATCAAATTGATCACAAATTTCAACCAAGTTATCAAACACGACAGCCGCATCCATTAAAAGATAAGACTGGCGGCGACTGTGACCAAAGCGATCGCGACAATAATCCTCAAATGTGCGGTGACTTGAACGGTAAAGCCGACGATCGCGCAATTCTGCCAGTGCCTTACCTGCCTCAAAAAACGCCCGCTCCACTTTCCTCTCCAAGTGCAAGCGGTCGCTTTGCTCCTCCTGGGTCAACTCTGTTACTTCAACAGCAGTAACTGTAATTGTTGCTGAACCTGGGTCTTCTTGCTGGGAGATATCTTCGTTTACAGAGTTAGCTGCTGAAGTTGAATCAGTAGATGCGGCAGAGGTGGCTTTGTTGCGTCTAGAAGGTGGTTTAAGCATAATTCCACCTCTTTTGGTTCAGTGCCATTGCTTAGAGTCGATCGCAAATCAATTCTAAAAATCGAGCTTTCATAAGAGAGATACAGGTTCAGAGGAAAAATACTTTTGACTTATCAGCTAACAGATGTTTGTCAAAAGCGATACACTATGATACTTGCCCTTTCGGTTCATCCGGCACATAAGTTAACAAATCACCGGGTTGACAGTTAAGCGCTTTGCAATATTTCTCCAATGTCTCCCTTTCTAACCTCTCTGGCATCACACGTATATTTTTGTGCTTGCTGATAGTCACAGGATGCATACCTGTCATCTCGGCAAGCTCTTTATAATCAATTTCTCTATCAGCCATCAATACAGCCAAGCGCCACTTAATCGGCATTGATTCTTTTATAAATATCGGCATCTTTAACCTTACACCTCCTTGTGTTTGCCCCTTAGTAGCTGCGACTATAACATAAACCGTAGCAAGTTATGTGTTAGTCGATAACTTGACATCATTAGTCGTAGCGACTAATATGATAATCATAGAGACAAACAAAAGGCGACCGCTCACAGCCTGGAAAACTTCGTGCGATCGCCTTTTGAAAAACCCATACATTCGTACAGGGAATCTTAATTATGACTCACGCCATTTACACAGCACAACAGCTGCAACTGAAATCTATTGCCCGTCTGAAGCAAATCTACAGTGAAATCGCCTGCACAGTCGAAGTAAGCGACAAACGCTGCAAGGATTCTTGGATTACTGCGATCGCTAATTACCAAGCCAGCAAGGTTCAGAAACTCGCCCCTGCTGCCCCCGACGAACAAGCCCTTGCTCAAGCCGAACTCGACAGCTACATCGCTGACCAAGCCCAAGCCATAGCTCCCGAACTCCTCACAATAGTCGAAATCTCGTTTGACCATCACGAATATTACGCTGATGACAAACTGGTAGCCAGCATCAGCCATGACGACAACCACCTAACCCAACGCTGGGTAGTGATGGCCAACGGCAGTGAAAAATTCCGAGCAAACACCTGGGCAAGATGCAACCGCTACATCACTTGGCATCACCAGGATGGAACACTCAACGAACCAGTACCCACACAAACTGAGGTTGAAGAAACTGCGACCACTGGTAATGAAATCATGGCGCAAATTTTCAATGAATGCGAGAAGTACGGTTTTGAAATTCTCGACGATGGGATTTATCAAAATAACGTGAAACTGGGCGAAGTGGGATGCACTGACGGCGGCTGGTGGGTGATGCGTACTGGAGAATGTCAGCAACTACCCTGTGAATGTGCGGTGGAGGCAGTTCAATCGCTGTCGATTGTGAACGTGTCTACTGGTGGTAAATCCATTTTTGATGAATATTTTTTAGACCAACCGTTAGAACAGCTAACTGGCAATAAATTGCAACGACTGCTGGAGAGAGCAGAGTTAGTCACAGCGTAAGTCTTGGGCTTCGCCTGGGGAAAGGTTAAAGGGAAAGGGGAAAAGGTAAATTTCTTCATTCCCTTCCCCTTTGCCCTTTCACCCTTTCCCCAATTATTTATTCACCAATCCCCAATTAAATCAATGCAACCCACGATCTCAATCCCACAACACTGGTCCTACCCTCGCTTTGCTTTGGAACAGCGTACAGAACAAGGCATCATCTTGGGACTTTATTACTATCCCTCTGGTACAGAGTTGGCTGAACAATTTGATGATGGTTGGCGCTATGTGCTGATGCCTAACAAGAATTCTGATGAAATATCGTACTTGAAAGAGGATCAAATCCAACCGCTCACACCAGAAGAATTATTTCAGCAAATTACCGCAGAGATTGACTTTTATCAACAACAGATAAGCATTCTCGGCGTTGCATAATAGCTGTTCACGCAGCAATTTTGCTCGTTATGAGTTAAGAGAAACAGCATGAACTAGATATACAGACTG
>NZ_JAAGOG010000289.1:0-7796 GCF_010747425.1 Nostoc sp. UIC 10630 | reverse complement strand
CTGCTCCCCTGCTCCCCCTGCCTCCCCTGCTCCAATTTCTCCAATAGATCGGGGCGGCGATCGCGGGTTTTTTGAATTTGTTGTTCGTAACGCCACCTGGCGATCGCTGCATGATTCCCACTGAGTAAGACATCAGGTACTTTCAAGCCGCGAAAATTGGCAGGACGAGTATATTGGGGATAGTCCAATAACCCTTCCTCAAAACTTTCTGCTGTGAGAGACTCGGTTTTGGCCACGGTTCCTGGTATTAGTCGCACTACACCATTAATCAAAGCCATTGCTGGAATTTCTCCGCCAGTCAGAATAAAATCGCCTAAAGACACTTCCCGAGTTACCAAATGCAGTACTCGCTCATCGACTCCTTCGTAATGCCCACAAATAACTACTAGCTGGTCATAATTTGTCACCAATTCTTTCAAAAGAGGTTGATTAATTGTTTGACCCTGTGGACTCATCAAAATTATTTCTCTTCGGGGTAGAATCGGCAGCGACTCCACGGCGTTAAAAATCGGTTCTGGCTTCATTAGCATCCCAACGCCGCCGCCGTAGGGTTCATCATCCACCTTTCGGTGCTTATCAGTGGTAAAGTCCCGTGGATTAACCAGATGCACTTCGGCAATCTGTTTAGCTAAGGCTTTACCCAGTAATCCAGAATTGAGAACAGAGTTAAAACAGTCAGGAAAAAGTGTAACTATATCAAAGCGCACAGTTATTCGTATTCAAGGACACTAATCTTAAATTTGGATGTCTAGCAAACATCGCCAAGCCGAGGTCGAGTCAAACTCCAGTTAAACTTTATCAATAGTATCTAAAACTACCAGACCTCTTGGATTTTAGATGGGATCAAAAGTTTTTCTAATTACTTAATTTATGTTTAAATGTTGTCACAACTACATTTAAATTAATAATCATATCAAGTTAACAACTTCCAGGATGCATCGAGCCAGCCTCAGAAAAAAGCGTAGTCTTATCTGCTCTTCCCCAGCCCCAGGGTGGGAATCTAGCCCCCTAAAGACTATTTTGCCCTGCTGCAAGTGGACAGGTGAAAAACAAGGCCCTGGCTTTGAGGAATGGGAACAAACACGTTTAGACTGAGGCAACGCGAGCGTTAAGCGAGAATTCGGAGAGTGGCTGCCCAGTTTCAAAACTTCCACAAAGTTTCCTCTCGAAAGTTGCAAAGCGCAAAAATCATCAGCCTTCTGAACCTTGTTAAATTCACCTGAAGTTGTTGACAGGAGAAACAAAATGCCGCAATTACAAGCTAAATCGCTAGAAATGAGGACACCCCAAGCAACTAAAACCGCCGTTCTGGTTATCGGAGGCGCAGAAGACAAAGTTCATGGGCGCGAAATCCTACGAACTTTTTTTGGACGTGCCGGTGCTAGTAAGGCTTATATTACAATTATTCCATCTGCCTCTCGCGAACCCGCCATCATTGGTGGTCGGTACATTCGCATTTTTGAAGAAATGGGTGCCCAAAAGGTAGAGATTTTAGACATCCGCGAACGCGAACAGTGTGAAGCCTCTCAAATCAAAGCATCCTTAGAAGCCTGTAGTGGGGTATTTTTGACAGGAGGAGATCAGCTGCGTCTCTGTGGCGTATTGGCAGATACGCCAGCAATGGAAATTATTCGGCAGAGGGTTAGGGCAGGGCAACTGACGTTAGCAGGCACCAGTGCAGGAGCGGCAGTGATGGGGCATCACATGATTGCTGGCGGCGGGAGTGGAGAGTCACCAAATCGTTCCCTAGTAGATATGGCAACGGGTTTGGGATTTATTCCTGAAGTCATTGTTGATCAACATTTTCACAACCGGAATCGGATGGGGCGGTTGATTAGTGCGATCGCTGCTCACCCCGATCGCTTAGGTATTGGCATTGACGAAGATACTTGTGCAGTGTTTGAACGTGATGGTTGGTTACAAGTTATGGGTAAAGGCAGTGTTACTATTGTCGATCCCACTGAAGCCACCCACACCAACGAACCCCATGTTGGTGCTAATGAACCATTAACCGTGCATAATTTACGTCTCCATATCCTCAGCTACGGCGATCGCTTCCACCTGTACCAGCGCACTGTATTGCCTGCTGTACACCGGATCTCCAGCTGACGGGATAGAGTATCTGAGGTTACACTGAGTTGACCACAAATTTTAGATTTTGGATTTTGCGAAAAGTTGTAAGGAAGGTTTCCCGACCTAGCAAACTTTTCAAAACGGATTTTAGATTAAGAGAGCTTTTCGGCAGATGCCGCCAGAAAGTGGGTAAAAAAAATCTAAAAACCCCTCGATGACTCGTTGACGCTACGCTATCGTAAATCTAAAATTACCAGAGCTAAGTACCCCAATTGTCTCTTTTAATCCAAAATCATAAATCTAAAATCCAAAATCGGTTGACCGCACATTTATTTCTTGTTGTAGAAAAATGATGAGAATACTATGTAAAAAGAAAAAACTGTTTGCAACGAACAGTTTAGCGGTCAATTACAGTAAGAAACTAGAATTTTGGTTCCGAATCTCCATCTACCTATTCCCATGAGAATCCTCAAGATCCAGACCTTACGCGGCCCAAACTATTGGAGCATTCGACGCCACAAGCTGATCGTCATGCGCCTCGATTTAGAAACCCTTGCCGAGACGCCCTCGAATGAAATCCCAGGCTTTTATGAAGGACTAGTTGAGGCGCTGCCGAGTCTGGAGGGTCATTATTGTTCGCCTGGCTGTCGTGGTGGTTTTTTGATGCGAGTCAAAGAAGGCACGATGATCGGCCATATCGTAGAACATGTAGCTTTAGAACTCCAGGAATTAGCTGGTATGCACGTCGGCTTTGGTCGCACACGCGAAACTGCCACACCCGGAATTTATCAAGTAGTAATTGAATACCAGAATGAAGAAGCAGGACGCTACGCTGGACGAGCCGCAGTGCGCCTGTGCCAGAGTATCGTTGATCGAGGCCGTTATCCCAAGGCAGAACTAGAGCAAGATATCCAAGACCTGAAAGATTTCACCCGTGATGCTTCCTTGGGCCCTTCCACTGAAGCGATCATCAAAGAAGCAGAAAAAAGAGGTATTCCCTGGATGTCTCTAGAAGCCCGCTTTTTGATTCAGCTAGGCTATGGCGTGAACCAGAAGCGGATGCAGGCCACAATGACAGACAACACCAGCATTCTGGGTGTAGAACTAGCTTGCGACAAAGAAGCCACTAAACGCATCCTCGCGGCAGCCGGTGCGCCAGTACCTAGAGGTACAGTGATCAACTTCTTAGACGATTTAGAACAAGCCATTGAATACGTTGGCGGCTATCCCATCGTTCTCAAGCCCTTGGATGGCAATCATGGACGTGGGATCACCATTGACATCAGAACTTGGGAAGAAGCGGAAGCCGGCTACGAAGCAGCTAGACAGGTTTCTCGATCAATTATTGTCGAAAGATATTACGTTGGGCGTGACCATAGGGTATTGGTGGTAAATGGCAAAGTAGTCGCAGTCGCCGAACGCGTACCGGCTCACGTTATTGGCAATGGCAGATCCACCATCTCCGAACTGATTGAGGAAACAAACCTCGATCCAAATCGCGGTGAAGGACATGATAACGTCCTAACCAAAATTGAACTAGATCGCACCAGCTACCAACTCTTAGAAAGGCAAGGCTATACCCTAAATAGCGTTCCACCCAAGGGTACTATTTGTTATCTCCGGGCAACAGCCAACTTAAGTACAGGTGGTAGCGCCGTAGATCGTACCGATGAAATTCACCCAGAAAATCTGTGGTTGGCACAACGGGTAGTCAAGATTATCGGTTTGGATATCGCCGGACTCGATATCGTCACCACAGATATTAGCCGTCCCCTGCGAGAAGTCGATGGCGTAATTGTTGAAGTTAACGCCGCTCCCGGCTTTCGGATGCACGTTGCCCCAAGTGTGGGTATTCCCCGCAACGTCGCTGGCGCAGTGATGGATATGCTGTTCCCCAACGAACAATCTAGCCAAATTCCTATCCTCAGCGTTACTGGTACTAATGGCAAAACCACTACTACCCGATTACTAGCACATATTTATAAACAGACTGGAAAAGTAGTCGGATATACTACAACCGATGGAACATATATCGGCGATTACTTAGTGGAAGCTGGCGACAACACAGGTCCCCAAAGTGCCCACGTCATCCTCCAAGATCCCACAGTAGAAGTAGCTGTACTGGAAACCGCTCGCGGTGGCATTCTCCGCTCTGGATTGGGCTTTGAAGCCGCAAATGTGGGAGTAGTATTAAATGTAGCCGCCGACCACTTAGGAATAGGCGATATAGAGACTATTGAGCAATTAGCTAACCTCAAGAGTGTAGTAGCGGAAGCCGTATTCCCTGATGGCTATGCGGTACTTAACGCTGACGATCATCGCGTCGCCGCTATGTCAGAAAAGACTAAGGCTAATATTGCTTACTTCACCATGAATCCCGACTCGGAATTGGTGCGAAAGCACATCCAAAAGGGTGGAGTAGCCGCAGTCTATGAAAGTGGCTATTTGTCAATTGTTAAAGGTGATTGGACACATCGGATAGAAAGAGCAGAAAATATACCTTTAACAATGGGCGGACGTGCGCCGTTTATGATTGCCAACGCTTTAGCTGCAAGTTTGGCAGCATTCGTGCAAAACGTCACAATTGAGCAGATTCGCTCTGGTTTGAAGACTTTCCGGGCTTCAGTTAGTCAAACGCCGGGACGAATGAATTTATTTAATTTAGGCAACTACCACGCTTTAGTAGACTATGCTCACAACGCAGCTAGTTATGAAGCTGTAGGTTCCTTTGTACGGAACTGGACTACAGGACAACGGATTGGCGTAATTGGTGGACCTGGCGATCGCCGCGACGAAGATTTTGTTACTTTGGGCAAATTAGCAGCACAAATTTTTGACTACATCATTGTCAAAGAAGACGATGACACACGGGGACGTTTACGGGGTTCAGCCGCCCAATTGATTATTCAAGGCATTACCCAAGTGAAGCCTGATAGCCGCTATGAATCAATTTTGGATGAAACCCAAGCGATTAATAAAGGCTTAGACATGGCTCCTGATAACAGCCTGGTGGTGATTCTACCAGAAAGCGTGACTAGGGCTATTAAGTTAATTAAGCTGCGTGGTTTAGCCAAGGAAGAGACACATCAACAAAATACTGGCACAGCGATCGCTGATTCTCAAAATGGAATAGCACCTTCTTCTGTAGTCAACACACTACTGTAGTCAACAGTCAAGAGTCTCAAGTTCAGCATTTCAAAGTTTTTCAGCCTTGACTCTTGACTATTGACTATTGTTTTTCTTCTTCTGAATTAGTTTCATCACTGGGGGTTTTCATCTCCTCCTTAAAACCTCGTAGGGTTTTGCCTAGTGCAGTGCCCAATTCGGGAATTTTTTTAGGGCCAAAAATTAGAATAGCGACTATGGTAATTACAGCGATTTCTGGCCATCCTAGTCCAAACATATAAATTTCCTCTAAGGCATCTCTAATTAAATATAGACATTGATGGCTCAAATCTGATTATTTAGGGGCAAACAAGAGGTAAAGAAGTAGGGAAGATTATGCTAGGGATTGCGTTTCAGGACAGAGAAACCGCGTAAAGGTTCCTATTATTTTTGAACAAAGCGACGCTAGCTCGATTAACTTCCCATTGGCTTGGTAATTGGCAAACCCAACCAATCACTTAATTCATGAGCTAACCATTCAAGTTCTACTTCGGATTTAATACCGACATCGTTTCCACCAAGCTGATATTTTTGTACTCCTGAGTAAATATATAATTGTGCTGGAACGGCAATTCTAGTGCCATCAGAATTTTTAGTAAAATGTTTGGGAATGTAAACTAACTTATTAATACTTTGCCGTGACGATGCACGGGGGCGATAAAATTTCCAACTAAATAACTCCCAACTTAGGGTAATTTGTTCTGCATTCAGGCGTAAGCAGATGCGTCCAAATAAATGAAAGAGAAGTTTATACACCATGAGAAAGCCAGCACCCCAAAAAGGAAGTGAGAACAAAGCAAAGGGGATGTTGACAGGAAAAGGAATAGAGAGTGCGCCAATTGTCCAAAAGAGGATAAATGAATTCCAGACGATCGCAAATAAACCTGTAAATACTATTGATGGATCAAAACCAGATGGTGGAACGATAATTTCTAGAGAATCTACCTTTTTAGTTAATTGAATCTTACTCCCATCTGGTTTACCTACAACCAAAGTAGGCAAGTTTGTTGTTTGTGGTTTGTCTAAAGCTGCGAGCGCACCAGCAGTAGAATTAAAACGCCTTTCTAAACTGGGTTCAGTCATTTGCTGCAACCAGCGAGTCAATTCAGGACTCACATTAGCCACCTGTTCAAACTGAATCCGAAAATCCTTTTGGGGTAAATCGGCTGGATGAGTACCCGTCACTAAATAAATTAAAGTTGCACCTAAGCTATAAAGATCAGAAGCCGGAACCGTGCGTCCGCCAAATTGCTCCTGTGGCATATACCCATAGCTTCCCACCACAGTCCTAGTTCCACCTTCTGTAGCAAGGACAGTTTGCACCGAGCCAAAATCTACTAGGTAAACTTGACCAACACTGTTACCAGAACGCTCTCCCAATAAAATATTGCTAGGCTTAATATCACGATGGATAACAGGCGGATATAACCCATGTAGATAAATGAGAATTTCTAAAAGTGCTTTGGCTATCTCTTTGACTTCTACTTCGGTAAAAGTCCGGCCAGATTGGACGTATTGCTCTAAAGTTTGTGCTGGGATATAACTTTGTACTAGGGCAAATCCTTTGATGGCGGGTGAATTTACCTCAAAATAGTCTAAATAGCGAGGTATTAAAGGATGTGACAAAGATTTTAGAGTTTCAGCTTCTCGCTCAAACAGCTTGAGTGAATCCCATTCAAAGTCACCATCAAAAGAGAGTAACTTAATAACAACCAATTCCTGAGTGTTCAAATCACGAGCTACAAGCGTCCGCTGCCCTGCTTTTTTGCCTAATAGCTGCTGAACTTGATAGCGTTCGCCTAATATTTCACCAATCATTATGGTTTCTTATAATGCTACGTTTGAAAAGTTTTTATAGCTTATGACTTTTCAATTTCGGCAAATCCATATCTTTAGTATAATTGCGTAATTCTATGCCCTCCCAACTTTGGCCTTATATTACCCCTGGTATTCCTGATGAACTGTTCGAGCATTTGCCAGGAATTCCCCTGAGTCAGCGAGAAGTCCGGCTACTGTTAATTGCCCAACTGCGACTAACATCAGATTCTGTATTGTGGGATATTGGCGCAGGGACAGGTACAATTCCCGTAGAAGTTGGGCTATTGTGTCCAAAGGGTCAAATTATTGCTATAGAAAGAGATGAAGAAGTAGCTAACCTGATCAAGCGGAACTGCGATCGCTTTGAAGTGAAAAACGTCGAAGTCATTGAAGGTAGCGCCCCAGAGTGTTTACATGACCTCAAAGTTGCTCCTCACCGCGTTTGTATTGAGGGAGGAAGACCTATCCAGGATATTCTGCAAGCAGCATGGCATTATTTGCCACCATCCGGTCGGGTTGTAGCTACAGCTGCTAATCTAGAAAGTCTGTATGCTATTTCTCAAACCTTTTCTCTGTTAAGGGCTAGAAATATCGAAGTTGTTCAGTCTGCGGTTAACCGCTTAGAAACGCGCGGCTTTTCTCAAACCTTTACTGCCGTTGATCCCATTTTTATCCTCAGTGGTGAGAAACTGGATTAGAGAATGGGGAGTAGAGAGCAGGGGAGGCAGGGGGCAGGGGGA
>NZ_JAAGOG010000507.1:0-463 GCF_010747425.1 Nostoc sp. UIC 10630 | reverse complement strand
TAGCTCAGTAGTAAACTACAAATTAAATCCAAGTATCAGCATCGCTGAAGGACTTGACGATGTGTGCAGTCAAGCTAGCTCCGAAGCCTAACAATGCAAACTCTTGTCCCTTAACACCGTAAGCTAATAGTGGGCCTAAACCACTGGCAACACTGGAAACATCATTACCACCACCATAAACAGTGATAGAATCTACATTGTTTAGGTCGTTGAGGAAGCTTTCAGAATCTTGGAACAATTCAGAACCGGTGGTATTTAGTTGTGAAAGAGCGATACTAGCCATAATTTTCTCCTAAGATAATTGTCACAATTCAGCAGATTTGACAGCGATTAAGCTGTGTATTGCTTAATCGCTAATTCAACAAGTTCCACAGAGCAATATAGCTCAGTAGTAAACTACAAATTAAATCCAAGTATCAGCATCGCTGAAGGACTTGACGATGTGTGCAGTCAAGCTAGCTCC
>NZ_JAAGOG010000288.1:0-7878 GCF_010747425.1 Nostoc sp. UIC 10630 | reverse complement strand
TATCAGTGGTATTATACTTCTTGCTTGATCAATCAAACAGAACTTATTTTAAAAGTAAGTGCTTTTAAAATAAGTTCTGTTTGGGCGCAAGATTTCCTAAAATTGCGTGTTCTATATTTCAGGCATTGCTATTAAAAAGGCTATAAAATAGACGAGAAAATCTTGGGTTTTCTCAGATATTTACTATGGAATAAAATCAGAACTACAAAGTTTTCTAGACATTCCATACAAATTTTAATAGGCATAAATTCGGTTATTTTTTAGGCTTCATCTTTGTAGCCGAATTTTATTGTGTGAAGTAACAAAACTGATCCTGCATCAAACTTAACAGAGGGGCTTTGACGATGAAAATACAAAACCTATTTACAAAGGTTTTCTGGTTGACATTGGTTTCTATCACAATCATGGTTGTGACTATTTTCAGGTTAAGTCCTAGTTTGGCTCGTTCCACGACAACACCACTAGTTTCAATACCCGTAGAGGAAGTGATTATAGCCCATAATTCAGCAGGAAGCTCTCTCTATAATAGATTAGGAGGCTACAATGCAATTGCCGCAGTCATTGACGATTCTGCAGGAAACATATTTGCTGACCCATTGATTGGTAAATACTTTATTGGCTTGAGTACCAACTCAAAACAGCGACTGCGTGAGTTGCTGATAGCTCAATTCTGCCAAGCAGCAGGTGGCCCTTGTGTGTATACTGGGCGGACTATGAAGCTTTCTCATAGTGGAATTGGTGGAGGTCTCACTAATGGTGAATTTTATGCTTTTGTTAATGATATAGCGCTAGCCCTTGATAAAAATGGGGTCAAGCAACCAGCGAAAAACGAAGTGCTAGGATTTGCCAATAGTCTTAGAGACCAGATTGTTGAGAAGTTATAGACCTGGGTGACGAACGATCGTTGATCCAAAAGTAGCACAGTTGCACGAGCAGAGTCGTACAATTGCGAAACCCCGATTTTTCAAAGAAGTCGGGGTTCTTATTTTTCATATTTCAATTCCTTCAAAGTGTTCAACAGTGGCAAATAGTTCATAAAAATGATGCAGAAGTTTTTTCTACTCTTGATACTCAGCAAAACTTCTAAATTCTACAGTATGAGATTCTAAAGTTTCCCATCTGACAAGTAATAAATATTTTCTTTCGACTTCTATACATCTATACATCTATGCAATTCATGGGATAAATATCCATCCATTGAGGAAATAATTTTAGAAGCTTCTTTGAAAGCAACTTCAAAATCGGATTCTAAACCAGGCTTAACAGGAAGCATAACTGCCTCAAGAATCATGTAGTCTTTGGTGAGAATTAAGCTAATGTTAACGCGATGTGCAACTTAATATTCTGACCTCTCTCCTTTTAGGCTATCCATTACCCGTGGTTAGTTGTTTTGTTGCTAAACCTCCAAGTCATGACTATTGCAGCGATCGCTAAACCAATAGCTAGTCCCCACCAAAGACCAATAGCTCCATACCCCGACGAGATCCCGAAAGTATAACCAGTAAATAAACCAACAAACCAATAAGCAAAAATACCAATAAGCATAGGAATTCGAGTGTCTTTTAGTCCGCGTAATGCGGCACCCGCAGTAACTTGCACACCGTCAACTATTTGAAAAATCGCTGCCACTCCAAGCAATTTAACTGCAAGGGCAACTACATCTGCATTGTTTGGATCGTTAATGTCAATATAAAGAGAAATAATTGACTTTGGTACTAACCAAAATGTAATGCCTACTATACCCATAGATAGACCTGCAATAGCAATACCTACATATCCAGCCAAACGAGTAGCAAGCAGTTTATTCTGTCCAACTAACTGCCCAACACGTACTGTTGTCGCTAGAGAAATGCCTACTGCCATCTGGAATGATATCGAAATTGTTTGTAAAGCAATTTGATGGGCAGCAAGAGCGTTTGTTCCTAATTGTCCTATTATGAAAGTAACAACGGTGAACAGTCCCCCTTCGACTGCAATCAGCCCCCCAATGGGCAATCCAACCTGAAAAATCTCACCAATTATTTGGCGATGCTTTAGGGAAAAAGCTTTTTTAGATAAAGGTCGAAAAATACCGTAAACTGCAAAGCGAGGCTGATTACATATATAAACTATTAAAGCAACAAACATACTCCAAAGTGAAAATGTGCTTGCCCAACCGATACCAGCTAAACCCAGCGCAGGGAATCCCAGTTTGCCAAACATCAGCACATAGTTAGCTGTGAAGTTGAGCAGAGTACCCAAAACCACAGTTACCATCACTAATTGCGGTTGCAATAGAGCAGAAAGAAAGCTTTTAAGTACTGCAAAGCCTAAAGCAGGAATAAAACCCAGTGCGATCGCTCTTAAATAAATCTCTGCTAGTGCTACTGTGTTAGCATCCTGCCCTAGTAGAAGTAGTAAAGTACCTCCATTGTAAATCAGTAATGTAGTTGGTATTCCTAGTACCAGAGATATCCCTAGTCCAAGGCGGACAATTGTGCCAACTTTTTCTCTATTTCCAGTCCCGTATGCTTGGGCAGCTAACGGACTGACAGCAGAAATGATACCACTAACGATCAACAGACAAAAACTAAAGAGAACAACTCCTAAACCTCCAGATGCAATAGTCTGACTTCCCAACCAGCCCATCATTACCGTATCCACAAAACCAGTTGCAGATTGGGCCAATTGTGCTGTTGCCAAAGGTACGGCTAACACAAGACATTTTTTAACTTCAGAAAACATATACTTATAACCCGATGTTAAGAACAAAGGGTTTTTTCCAAATCTAAACCCATATTCAGAAGATGCTTGCTGCTCCCGTGAACTTGAATATATCTTAATGGAGTCAGAGGATTCACGTTACAGTCTTACGGAGGAAAGACTAACGGAAGATGAATTGCTACTAGGTAACAACTAACGCGACAGTAAAAACACGTCTGTCCTGGCGAATGGAATAGAGCCTCCGGCACGCTGACGCGTTAAGCGAAGCTATGCCGTTGGCGCAGCCTCTAGTAGAGAAGGCTTTACGCGGCTATACAAACAAAACCCACCTCCGTGGGTTTCAAATTCTTCGAGTCCGCGTAGGCGCGATTTCTAATCGCTTGGTATATTTGCTTTTTGTAAAAGTATTTTATATAGCATCTGGTGCTTGGTACGATTCTAAAGTATTGTTGAGTGCAGAAGTAAGTTCTTGCTGAGTCATATAACTAAACTGATTTTAATTGAATAATGCCTTTATCAAATACGCGATTATTAGTAGCGATCGCACTTATTTCTATTCTATCTTTATACACCTCATAAGAGGCAAAACTTAAATCACTGGTAGAATACCCTGTCCACTCAGAACGCCCTACAGGACGATTACCAGCACCTGCACCACAAATTAAATAAGTTGTCCCATCAATAGCACGTGTGCGTTCATAATTGTGTTCGTGACCATTGATATAAAGTTGAACATTGTATTTTTTAAATAGGGGAGTAAAAGTTTTAATAAAATCTGGATTACTCCCATACTGACCAGATGAATAAATTGGATGATGACCAAACACTACTTTCCAAGGAGCATTACTAAGACTTAATTCTTTTTCTAACCAAGTTAGCTGGTTTTTCCAATCAGCATTACTGTTAGTATCCAAAGCGAAAAATTGTACTTGATTACGTTTAAATGTATAGTAACGTCCCTTCATATTAAAACCGACATACTTGACTTGTAAATCGCCATTGGCAGTACGAATATCGTGATTGCCTAAGCAAGCCTGGAATTTCACACCTTGTTTCAGCAAAGGTTGATAAGGACGCTCAAAAACTGCACTAATTTTTTCAATTTCGCCGTTATTGTAAATATTGTCTCCAGCTAAAACGACTAAATCATAAGGATTTTGTTTGTGATAGGCATTCATTGCCCCAGCCACAGCATACTGTCCTCTAGCCCCAGTCCCCGTATCAGCCACAGATACAAAACGTAATAACAAGTCTTTTTTGACTGGGTTGGCAGCTATAGCTGTAGTTGAATCGGTAAGATCAGCACTGTGATGATTTTGATTAGTTAACATCCAGGCTAAAAATCCTGTACTAAGGGCGCTGAAGCTACTTAAAAATAAAAATTGACGGCGTTTTAAGTTCATAATTCACCAAATTTGATAAATAGTCAGTTTAGCGGAAACAATGAGCAATGAAGTGATACATTAAGGCAAAAGAAGGCAGCACCAGTAATAATGTACGTTGTTTGTCTTTGATTCGCTGCTTTTGGTGAAAGTTCCATGTCACAAGACAATCAGTCAAAACCGACGGATGAACAGGTAAATCAACCTCCCCAAAAACCTTACCAGAGAGTTCAGCCATTTTGGAAGGCTAAAATTATCCAAGTTCTCCGAGGGACGATTGGGGTTTTAGAAACAACGGTGGACAAACTGGAGACAGCACCCCCACCAGGTACTAAGGAAACACCCGGCTTTTTCCAGCAGCTTCAGTTGCGATGGGGTGGACTGTTAAGGACAATCCGCTTGTTTTTGCCATCAAATTTATCAACAAAGTTATCAGATACAGCTTTGACGGGAATTGTGACTGGAATTGCTGTAATTCTCGTTTGGACAACTACAACTGTCTTTACTGGTAAACCTACTGAAATAGCAACAGTTCCTCCAGTTGAAGAGGTTCCTGCACCGACACCAACGATAACTACTCCACCGGAGTCAGTTGTACCAGAACCGCAGCCGCCACAGCCACCAGAGGAAATTACGCCGCCAGAACCTGAACCTGAACCAATTCCCACCCCAACGCCAACACCGACACCAGCTATAGAATTAACACCAGAACAAGCTTTGATTGTGGCTATTGAAAATCAGGTAGCCGAAATTAGCGATCGCATTGCCTCTGGTCTGATAAAGTCAATTCAAGCTAACTTCCGCACGAGTAACTTGACTGTCAAAATTAGTGACGATTGGTACACTCTCAAAGAATCTCAGCAAGACAAACTCGCTGCGGAGATATTACAACGTTCTCAAGAACTTGATTTTACCCATTTAGAAATTATCGACTCCCAAGATCATCTGATAGCGCGTAACCCAGTTGTCGGTACTGAAATGGTGATTTTTAAACGGCAAATAACAAGCTAAAATAATTCGTAATTCGTAATTCGTAATTCGTAATGGGCTTATCCGCCCTGCTACGCTAACTTAATTCGTAATTTTTATCTTTAACTTCAACTATTTATGTTAGATAACCTTTCGCTATTGCTCAAAGCTTGTGAAAATTTAAATATCAGCTATGAAATTATTCATCCGGCTGAAAACTTAGTAAAAATAAAACTGAATAATAAACAACATTTTTTTTGTAATTATAGTACTCCGATAATAAATCAAGCAGTAGCACAAATTATTAAAGATAAGGAATATACTTACCATATTTTAAAGAACAAAGTTAAACTTCCTCGGACAGTAGGTTTTCTTTCCCCTTTTTGTGACCTGCAATATAAAATTTACTTAAAATTTCCAAGTTTTGAAGATATTATATTAGAAATAAAAAAAACCTTTGAAACGCCTGTAATTGTTAAACGTAATTCTGGATCAAGTGGACATAACGTTTTTTTATGTCAGAATACAGATGAAGTTGAAACTGCTTTAGAAGAGATTTTTAATATCAATAATAAAAAGTATGATTACGTTGCGATCGCTCAAGAGTTCATTGACATAAAATCTGAGTATAGAGCCGTTTTTCTAAATAAAGAGTTAGTTCTGCTCTATGAAAAAGATATAACTAATGCAAAATTTGTAGGCAACCTCAGCCCTCTTCACTGGGATGGTGCGAAAGCAAAGTATATCAATGATCCACAAATATTGTCAGAGATTGCTAATTTCGCTAAACCAATTTTTGAAGAATTAGATATTGATTATGGTGGTTTAGATATCGTCTTAGATCGGGATAACCAATATTGGTTAATTGAAATCAATTCTCACCCAAATTATACTATTTTCACTAGAGACAATGGAGAGGAGCCTGTGTTGAGGATTTTTGAAAAAATGCTCATTAGCCTAGGATCAAATTGAAGAAATAAATCATCACAAAGATGCGATAAATCGCCGTCTCTACAAATACTGATTATTGTAAAGACGGCGATTTATCGCGTCTCTTGCTTAACTCCTAACTCAGCACTCTCATTGCCTGAGTTGGTATCCATACAGTAAAAATTGAGCCAATACTGATGGTTGATTCTACTTCAATTCGACCCCGATGAAGTTCTACAAGTTGTTTAGTTAAAGCTAATCCAAGTCCAGTGCCTTCGTAGCGGCGGCGATAGGGTGTATCGAGTTGCTGAAATTTTTCAAATAGTAATGGTAACTGTTCTTCGCGTATGCCAATCCCAGTATCTTCCACTTGAAAAATAGCGGTATCATCCTCCACCCAAAGGCGCAAGGTAACGTTACCACTTTCTGGAGTGAATTTAATCGCATTAGTTAACAGATTCGAGAGAATTTGTGCTACTCGTTCGGCATCGGCGGTAAAGCGATCGCGCCTGGGATCGATTTGCAAATCAAGGTTGAGATTAATTTGTTCGCTTGTTGCTTTTTTTCGTAGTGACTCCACAGCATTTTCGGCAACATTCACCAAAGAAAATTCCGAAATATTTAAAGCTGTCTTACCAGCCTCGATTTGCGATAAATCGAGGATGTCATTAATCATTTCTAATAAATGTTCTCCACTATCGTGGATTGTTTGCAGATAATCGCGTTGTCGCTGACTCAATTCACCCAAAGGCCAGCGTAACAACGTAGACGACATCCCAATCACATAAGTTAAAGGCGTGAGTAATTCGTGACTGATAGTAGCGAGAAATTCACTTCTGAGGCGGCTAGCAGCTTCGGCGGCGAGGAGAGCATCACGTAGTCCGATTGTGCGTTCAATAACTCGTTGTTCGAGAGTTTGTTTTTCTTGGGTGAGGGTTTGCATTAACTCAGCTTGGTAAATGGCGATCGCTAATTGTTCGGCGATCGCAATCAGCAAGTTTTTTTCACTATCAATCCACTGGCGTGGTTCATTGCACTGATGAGCAATCAGCAGCCCCCACAGCTTATCCTCAAGTATAATTGGTGCTGCCAACTTAGCCCGCACTTGGCTTTCCCTTAAAAAATTCAACAAACACTCTTCTAAAGCATAAGTTTTTTCGACATCATCCACAGCTAAGGTAAAGCCTTGGCGATACTTCTCCCAACATTGAGAGGTTCGCATAAAGCAATTCTTTTCTGTGTAATTCAACACGCAGGTAATCGCATCTGTAGCACGAGCTTCATAGACAATGTAACCTCCATGCTGTTGGTAATCTTCTAATAGGGATTGATTATTTACTGAGATAGAAGTTGAACGTTTCCCGTTATCCTCATCTGTAGAAGACTGGTATTTCTGAGTCTTGACTTTGGAACCTTCAAATTTATAGATTACTAATCGGTCTAATTCTAGAAACTCACGCACCTGTGTAATTGCCGTTGCCATAATGACAGGCAAATCCAAGCTTTTGCGGATCTGCGTTGTTACCTGATTCAACAACCGTTCTTGGGAAACCTGTTTTTTTAACGCATCTTCCACTGGCTGACAGATATAAACTGCCGGCGCAGTTGGGCTTGGAGGTGCTATTATTTCTTGGTTTGGCTGAGTTAGAAGATATTCTAATAGCAACAGCGAAAACTTACTCTGGAGGGTAGCATCATTGGGCCCAATAATTTGGCGATAGCGTTCGAGATTTTGGTGAGTATAGGAATCGCACTCAAACAAGTCTCTCAATTCGTGGAGAAAGGAAGCGATCGCCTCTAAATTAAATGTCAATCTAGCATTGAGTGCCGAATCAATTCCCTGCTCCTCTGCTCCTCTGCTCCCCTGCTCGTATGCTCCCCTGCTCCCCTGCTC
>NZ_JAAGOG010000287.1:0-7896 GCF_010747425.1 Nostoc sp. UIC 10630 | reverse complement strand
CTGTAATAGTACCTATTTTTGCTAATTACTAAAATTCTATTTAATCCCTAAAAGATGTTAAGACATGAATTAATTGCATCTATACTTAAGCCTTGAGAAAAGCTTACTACAAAAGTATAAATGCTCACCATATCTGGTGAGCATTTAAGTTTATTCTTATATTAAGACAGTTCAGTTAATAATAACTTAAACATATTTTATCAATCTAAGAAAAAGAATCTAAATCTAGAGATTGCATCCCTTCACGTTCTATAAAAGTCATCATACTTCCTAACTGCAACCAAACTAATAAACAAGTAAACAGACTAATTGGTAGACCGACTCCTAAAGCCAAGGCGGAGGGAAAGCCAAATATCTCTAAGCCTGAAGATAGAAATAGACAAGTCCCGCCAGTAATACCGATAAATGGCACAAGTAATTGTTTTAGAGAGGAACGTGGTTCAGTATTTTCTGCTTTTTCGCTTGGCCAGTTTTGCACAATTACTTTCAAAGTGCCAGATAATGCCAAACCAGATGTTAATGCTGTCAAAAAGCCAACGAGCAAGAGGAAATAGGGTGGTTGTAGAGGAAAATAGTACATTATTAAAACTCCTGATTTATAGGTTTTTAGTTTTTAATTGCTGACTGGTTTCCAGTAAAAGGTACTAGAAATGTAGCTTTTGGCAGAATAGCCGCCGCGCCTTCTCTAGATAAATTAGTTAAGATGCCGATCGCTACATTTAATAAACGATCCGGTTTTAAGTCGTCTTTAACTAGGTTCCACAGGCGTTGGACATCTTCGGTGTGGAGGCGGTCATCTTCAGTGAGAGCCATTACCAGCTGTCGCCGCAGAAATTTGCCTTCTTCGGACATTAAATATTGGAAACCCATCTGGGCTGTCGGCAATACATCAAAGTTGTTATCGCTACGAGCGATCGCAATTAAATTCTCTAAGCGCTGCCACTGAAATTTACCATCTTTGAATAACACATTCAATAATCGCCGCCGTAATTCCGGCGATTCCCCTGTCAGCAAGCGCCGTGCTATGTAGGGATAACCCACTTCCACAATTTTGAAATCTGGGTTGAGGCTCAGGGCAATACCTTCTTGAGTCACCAAGGAACGAATAATCAAAGCAAACTTCGCCGGAACTCGGAAAGGATATTCGTACATCAATTCCGAGAATTCATCGGTAATAGTTTTGAAGTTAAAATCCTTGACATTTTTGCCAATGGCGTTTCCTAGCACCGCTTCTAATGCTGGCACTATTGGGCAAATATTCGTGTCTGGAGTCAGAAATCCTAATTTTACAAAGTCTTCGGCTAAGTCGGTATAGTCTTTATTCACCAAATGCACTAACGCATCTACTAGTGTTTCTTTGGTGTTTTCTTCCAACTGATCCATCATGCCGAAGTCGATATAAGCCATCCGACCATCGGGTACAGCAAATAAATTACCGGGATGGGGGTCAGCATGAAAGAAGCCGTGTTCTAGGAGCTGTTGCAATCCTGAAGTAACGCCAATTTGGATAATCGCTTCTGGGTCTAAACCTGCTTCGCGGATGCTTTTAGTATCCGTCAGCTTGAAGCCGTTAATCCATTCCAGGGTTAAAACGTGGGTATTGGTATAACGCCAGTAAATTCCTGGAACTTTAACTTGTGGGTCGTTACGGAAATTGCTAGCAAATTTTTCGGCGTTGCGGCCTTCATTTATATAGTCGATTTCTTCAAATAGCTTCGTGCCAAACTCGTCCACGATTAAAGTTAGGTCGTGACCGAGATTCAGGGGCAACCAAGGAGCTACCCAACTCGCACCCCAGCGCAATAAATAGAGGTCGCGGGTAAGAGTTGGGCGTAAGTTTGGGCGTTGCACCTTCACTGCGACTTCTTCGCCACTGATTAGACGACCACGGTATACTTGACCCAAGCTAGCTGCTGCGACTGGGTGAGGTGAGAGTTCGCTAAAACATTCATCAATTGGACGATCTAGCTCGGTTTCGATAATTTTGTAAGCGATCGCATTATCGAAAGGTGGTAACTGATCTTGTAACTTGATTAGTTCTTCTAGAAAATCCTTACGTATTAAGTCAGGTCTGGTGGAGAGGGCTTGACCAACTTTAATAAAAGTCGGGCCGAGGCGGGTGAGCAGTTCGCGCAACTGGATAGCTCGTTTGCCTTTGTTCTGCTCAACTTTGTCTTGCCATTCGTCCCACTTGAGACTGATTATAAATACTGCAAAAGAGGAGATAATTCTCAGCAGTCGCCCCCAGGCTAGCCAAGGACGGTAACTATAATAGCGAGCGATCGCATCTGGATTATAGAGCTTTAGCTGAGTAGGTTGATACTGACCCACGCCTTTATTTGCCTCTTCAACTGAAAAATTTACAATGATTCTTTCTCTACTAAACCCACAAGTTAGTTGTAGGCAAAAGATAGCGGTAGTTTTTTATCTGAAACAACTCGAACCCTGCCTTTCTGGGGTACTGTTCGAGGCAGTTTTAGCCTAAATTACTTCCTAGATTTGTTTATCTTTTTCTTAATTATACTTTATAAAACTACAACTACTTATCCATCTTTTCGGTGATTTTATCTTTTCTTAACCTTATTTTATATAAATATAAATATCTACCTGTATCTGTAAATTTGGGTAGGATATGAAAAATCCGTAACCATGTTTGCTTTCAGCTACATATCACAGTAGTAAGTAGATAAACTTAAATTAAACAGAAATCGCTCAGGATAAGGATTCAAGACTTCTGTGGGAAGTCTTGAATCTTGATATTATGTTTATTTATACCTACCGGATTAAGTGAAAATTATAATATTCTATGTGTAAAAGATAACTATTTAAGTAAAATAGACTTTTGTAAGAGAGTGTATATTAAGAAGCTTTTTGAATAATAAAAATTAGAGCGTTAAATACAACTTTGGTAATTGGTAGTGGTTTTACCACAATTACCAATTACCAACTTTTAACTATCATCTGCTGCTATTTAGATTTGGCCTCCAAGTTTTCTAAACGGCTTCTCAATTCCTGGTTTTGTTGTTTGAGTTGGTCGAAATCTTCACGTAATTGACGGAGGGTTTTTTCTGAACCGATGTTCTTTTGCACCCTGGAAATTTCTTCTTCAGCATTGCGACGGACACGCCCATCGGCTGTTTGTTCAGCTAGCGATCGCAAAATTCCGACTGCTTTAGGTGTTTCCATTTGTCCCAATGCTGCTGCTACCGCCACTTGCGTTAAAAAGAAGGTTTCTTTGGCTAGTTCTGCTAGTTTTTCTAAAATCCGTTCCAAATTAACCGGACTTTGACCTACAGAAATCTTTCCTAAAGCGCGAATTGTGGCTAAACGTAGAGGTTGTGGTACACCGATTTTGGTGTATTCGAGTAGTAGATTTAAAGCTGCTTCCGAGGTTTTGAATTCAGCTAAACCAGCGATCGCACCACTCCGCACTACTTCATTCCAACCCGCCTTTTCTTCTAAAATGCCCTTGAGTTGCTTTAATACCTTGTCTTCCTTGGGTTTTTCTTCCAAGTTTGCAGATGCGATCGCGCCAATCACACGAGAGGCTGCTGCTTCCACGTAGTAGCTAGGATCGCCCTTTTGCAACAACCCTCTTACAACTTTATAGCTTTCGGCAGTTTTGATTTGAGCAAGTGCTTCCACTACAGATCGTCGCACATAAGCATTTTTATCTTTTAATCCCAGAACTAAGCCATCAAAAGCTTGGTCTAAATTAATTTTGGCTAGTTGTTTTGCCACTTCCACCCGCACACCCCACAATGGGTCATTTTTGAGGGACGTAGATAGTGCTTTTGTCGCTTCTAACCCGCCTTTTTTCGCTAAAGCTTCTGCTGCATAGATGCGCGAAATTGGGTTGGGGTCAGATTCTAATTGTGCTTTTAATTCTGCTATTGGATACTCTAAAGCTACTGTTTTTAGGTAATTATTCTCAACATCAAAGCTGATATATTGGGGCTTATTTTCTAGAGGAAAATAGAAACTTTGTTCTCGTTCATTTATCCGTACTACAAAAATTTTGAGTTGTGAGTTAGGAGTTGTGAGTTTGGAATTATTTTTAACTCCTAACTCCTCACTTCTTACTTCTTGTTGGGTATAGCCAAAACCAATAGGTACTTTTAAATCAAACAAATCCTTACTGCCATTTTTATCTTCAGCAGCTTGGGTTTGAGTTACCGTAATTTTTGCCAACTTAGCATCCCCATCCCAAGAGTAAGCTACCTTAAAATCGGGATGGCCACCACGATAAACATATTGGTCAAAGAGGAACAAAAGATTATGTCCAGTAGCTTTTTCAATTGCCCTGAGTAAATCTATTGTTTCTACAGTTTTGTGGGCATTATCTTGAACAAATGTTTGAATAGCCTGCCAAAATAATTCATCTCCCAATTGGGCCCGAATCATGTGATAAACACAAGACCCTTTTTCGTAGATGTGGCGATCGTAAAGTTCAATAGCTTCGCGGTAAACATGTGTTACCATCGGGCGACGGTAGCGGCTGCTATCTTCACTAATATAACGACGAGCTTCTAAAAAACGATAGTAAGCTGCTTCTTCTAGACTATATTCCTGTTCTGTCCACATCACCTCAGAATAGGAAGCCATTCCTTCCTTAATCCAAGCATGAGACCAATGCTTAATCACCACCAAATCACCAAACCACTGGTGGGCGAGTTCGTGGACAACTAAACTTTCGGTGTTACGGTTATCTAAAGCGGCGCGTTCATCCAGCAAACACCTATCTGTTAACAAGGTTGTAGAGGTGTTTTCCATCCCGCCAAAGATGAAATCATCTACACAAACCTGGGCATATTTCGGGAAAGGATATGGATAACCATACTTTTGGCTTAAAAATTCGATCATCCGGGGAGTTTTGCCCATGCTGCGTTTAGCATCTTCCTCCCGCCCCTTTTCTACGTAGTAGGTAACTGGTTTACCCTTCCACTCATCCTGAATTTCGGCAAAGTCACCTACTGCCAAAGTCATCAAGTAGGTAGGATGAACTTGTTGCTGTAACCAATGGTAGATTTTATAATCACCATCTTCTGTGGTGTCAATCAGTTCGCCGTTGGAAATCGCTACGAGGGGGTTGGGGACACGAACGCGAATTTCTGAAGTAGACAATTGTCCTGGATAGTCAAAGCAGGGGAACCAAAAGCGAGAGTCTTCGTCTTCTCCCTGAGTCCAAACTTGAGTAGGCTTGTTTGGATAGTGCTTATCTGGTTGGATAAAATAAATGCCGCGTTGCGGTTTTTCCACCGAGTAGGCGATCGCAATCAGCAAGCGTTTACCAATCTGAGTCGTCTCAGAAAGTTGGATAGAAAGCTGTTCCCCGTCGTAGTCAAAATTTTGTGGCACATCGTCCACCTGCACAGACTCGATATTCAGGTTGACAGCATCCAAAGTCAAACGGTCAATGCCATTACGGATTGGCAAGAGGCGAATGCTACAACTGCCCTGATAGCTCTGCTTAGGGATATCTAAGCTGAGATCGAGAAAAATATGCTCCACCTGTCCGGGGCGATCGGGATTGTAGTGTGGTCTTGCTCCCGGTAACTCAAAAGCTTTGTGTCCGTTATTATCTGTATCAAAATAAGACTTCGACATTGATCCTTACTGACCTTGTAATCCTGAAAAGTCTGGCTTGGCTAGATGTAATTAAGCAAAATAGCGGTATCTGTATTTCCCAAATCAATAGGGCAGTATGGGGGTTAAGATTCCCATTGGGGATTGGAGGATTGAAATTAATCTCACCCAAATTTCCGAAGATCGATTGTCGATCCTGGGACTTTTTTCCATATCCCTCCCGCATTTCCTTTTACTGATGTTTTGCACTTTTTTGTCATCGAGTCAAGTGTCTCTTGCACCTCGATAGATTCTCATTAAGTACAAATACTCCTAATTGTTCTTATAACTTAGGATAACTTGCTGCTGTTGAGCAGGCTATTTTATTTGAGATGAACAGCATATCATTTGCTAATTCGCTCCTCATTCCCTGGGAGTCTTTTTTAGGGTAATTATTTGAGACTGCTAGCTTATAGGACTACTAATTTTATCAGTAAATACCGATCGATGAGCGGAAATTATTAATAAATCCGAAAACTCTACAGTGACACTTGTATAAATCTCGGTGACAATCTGAGCAAAAGAGGATAATAAAATGCCCGAAAGTAAATCAAAGTTTTTCATTCCTGCGGTTGGTGCTGCTCTCGTTGTAGCAGGAAGTATCGCGGCTTATATGTATTTGAAAGGCCCATCAGGAAGTAGCTCAGACGCTCTCGGCAGTGCTAAATTAGTACCTTCAACAGCATTGATGGCAACTTATGTTACTACTGACCCTCAAGCTTGGGCAAAGTTACAGCAATTTGGCACTCCAGAAGCACAAAAGTTAGTGGCAAAAGGTCTGGAAGATTTCAATAAGCAAATGTTCAGTGACGGTAACGTTTCTTATGAAAAAGACATAAAGCCTTGGGTTGGTGGTGTGATGATTGCTGTACTACCACCAAATTCTGTGAAACCTGCACAGTTAAAAGTGCCCTCCGGGGCACCTAATGTACCAACAAATTTACAGCAGGAATCAAATATCCTGATAGTAGTGGGAATCAAGGATAAAATCAGTGCCTTGAATTTTGCTAACAAATTGAAGTCACAAAAAGGGGTGAAATCCCAGGAATCTGACTACCAAGGTCAAAAAATTCTTGAAACTACAGAAAATGGTAAGCCGACATATAGCGTAGTTTTAAATAATAGTCACTTGATATTAGCCCCCGAAAAGCAAGCTGTAGAAAAAGCAATTGACACCTTTAAGGGACAGTCTTCTTTTGCCAGTAAAGAAGGTGCAAGTAGCATTCTCAGCAAAGGAGTGGATGTTAAAAATAGCCTCGCCCAAATTTATGTACCAGACTATGCAGGTATGGTACAGCAGTTAACTGCCGGAAGTCAGCAAGCAAAACAGTTACCTCCACAAGCCTTAGCGCAACTGAAGCAGATAAAATCTGTGGTAGCGGGTGTTGGTGTTGATGATGCGGGAGTGCGGGTAAAAGCGATCGCTAATTTAGATCCACAGCTGAATAAATTCCAGTATCAATCAAGTCCGGGAAATATAGTCGGGCAATTTCCTACTGATACCTTTGCTCTGATTAGCGGAAATGGCATCAGCCGTGGCTGGGAAACCTTAGTAGAACAGTCAAAAGATTATCCAGAAATGAAGCAGGCCCTGGAACAAGCACGAGGACAAGTGAAAATTGCCAATATTGACCTGGATAAGGATATTTTTGGTTGGATGAATGGGGAATTTGCCTTTGGTGCTATTCCATCCAATCAAGGAGTGTTAGCAAGTGTTGGTTTTGGAGGTGCTTTAGTATTTGACACTAGCGATCGCAAAACAGCCGAAGCCACCTTGACAAAATTGGATAATTTGGCCAAAGTACAACAAATCAACATCGCTAATAGAAATATCAGTGGTAAAGACGTAACTGAATGGCAAATCCCCAAGCAGGGAGCTTTATTGGCGCATGGTTGGCTGGATCAAGATACTGTATTTGTGGCTCTTGGTGGCCCAATTGCTGACGCAATCAGCGATCGTAAGAATCAATCTCTCGATAAGAGCGACGCTTTCAAAGCCGTTACTGGTTCTTTGCAAAAGCCCAACGGCGGCTATTTCTACCTGGATATGGATAAAACTAAAACTGTGCCCCTGGTCAATAGTTTAATTTCATCTGATGCGAATACTATCACCATCCTCAATTCCGTTCGTGGTCTTGGTTTTACCGCTAATAGCCCCGATAAATCTACCAGTGAATTAGAGATGTTGTTAGCTCTCAAGCCTTCTGCAAAATAGGAAATTGGGCAGAAGAGGCAGAGGGACGGGGGAGCAGGGGGACAAGAGGACAAGGG
>NZ_JAAGOG010000286.1:0-8028 GCF_010747425.1 Nostoc sp. UIC 10630 | reverse complement strand
TTGCACACTCATGGGGTGGCCCCCCCACACTACCCGGGTGTTCCCCCAACACTCCCGGGGGTGGTCCCCCAGCACTACCGGGGTGTCCCCCCAGCACTACCCCTAGTGTCCCCCCAACACTACCTAAATCTTTCTTTCCTCTGATTAAGGAAGACGGTTTTAATGGATTAGGGAACCAGTCTTCCATGTCCGTAAGACTGTAATGATTTGATGTTTGTAGCCCGTTATTCTCTCTGCTGGTTTTTGTGATCAAATTCCAACAGATAAGTTCATTTACTGCTGCGATCGCTTTTCGGCGTAAAGTGTCAGTTGGTGAATTTGGAAAAGACCCCCGAAAGCAGAACTCACCAATGGATTTGTAGGAAGGGAAAGCATTGTTATCACAACCGGCTCGACGGCACAAATGACAGTAAACACGATATGCCTCCATTGTTAATGGCAAATCGTCAAGCTTACTATCCATATAAATATGGCGTTTTCTTCTGTTGTCGCTAAAGCTGTCGGTAGTCATCTTTTAAACCCTCCAGCAATGTTTATTTTTTTTGTTAAACTCATCGTTAGAACCCTACAAAAAACTTTTCCTTCCCCCGCTTCTGAAAAACAGTGTGGGGGATTTGCTTTTACTCATGTATAGAAAAAGGAAATTCTCTAACCTGTAATTCTTGTGGAAACTCTTCAATGTCTCCCCCTTTCTTGTCGCGGGTTTTAAATCGCTGTCCCTCAAATATTGCATTCGCCCCCAACTGCTTCACAAACACAGGCGTTTGGGATTGTTGGCACTGTTGAACAATAGACTCAATCCATTCCATGTGGCATGGTCTGGAATTTGGGCCAGACTCACCCCCTACAACAATCCACTGGATATCTTCATTTACTAATTCCCATTCGTAGGAATCACTAATTAATTTTTGAATTGCACCTCCTTGCCTCAAATCGATTTCTTCAAGCAGTGGCTCACAAGATAAAAACCGAACTGCGGCTGGAATTTCTAGGAGAATTGGAATGCGCTTGTTCGCCATTAGTTGATTCTCAGTGGAGGTTCCTAACCACACATTTGGTAAGGGGAATGGTTGGTCAATAAAATATTGTTGAAGATTAATTAATCCTCCAAATTTCTCACTAATAGCGTCCCAAAGAAAATCTTTGGCTGCTTCATACCATTTGATCCATAGTGATTGTTGACTAAAATACTCCTTCATTCTTTCTGGTCGCTTAGTCAAGATTTGAAAAGTATGCTGAGGTGAAAGAACAACAACAGCCATTACTTGATGAATCCATTCGTCAGGGACATTGGCGTGAAACAAATCAGCCATTGAGCATACAAAAATTCTTTTCGGCTTTTTCCAAGACAATGGTTTAATAAGTTGAGATTTGACAAATTCAACTGTGCCATCCCAATTACTAACAGTTTGATACTGGGGGAATTGTTGAAGTCGCGGGGATTTGGCAGCTTTCGCTGCATAGCATCGCGCACAGCCAGGACTTCCAGAAACCCGTGAACAGCCAACAATTACATTCCAGGTTTCGTCACACCATTGTATATTTGTAGACATAATTACCTCTTCAATCAATAGTTTGTACTAACTTCACCACACGCTATCGCCCGTACAATCTCAATCGCCTGCTCTTGAGTTATGGCCTGCTCAGGGTTCTTGTAAAACCCAGCGATCGCCGACTTGGGACGAATAATAATTTGCTGCCCTGTTGCGCGTTTGTCCCACACAAAGCACGAGATGGTTATGTTATCGGTAGCCCAACGAGTACCCCGTTTGTCTTTCCGAAAACAGAAGCGTGGCATGATTAGAACAAGTGACGGCGGGTATTGTTGCAAGAAATCCGCCCGATCATCACAAGGTTCGAGAAAGCTGGTAAGTAAAAAAGCAGCGACACCCACACGCGCCTTCTGGCAGGCATTTTTGATAATTGGTGCAGCAAATTCCGCGTATGGTGGGTTAGTGCAGATCCAGTCACAATCGGGAAACTTAGCCCATGACTCGGATAGTGTTGCATCCAGATGGTAATCAGCCGATTTATGTGGATCAATATCGTTCGTCCACATTTGCTCGGTGTAGGGCCACACTCTAAGTAAAGAAGCGATCGCTCCATGCCCCACACAAGGCTCACCAATCACACCAGATAACGGAACATAGCGCAATAACTCAGTAGTAAACCACGATGGAGATTCATAAAAGTTCAGTGGATGCCTACTAACAGTTTCTATAGATGCACTTGTATATGGTTGTGGTGTCAGGAGTTGTGCAACAGTCATAAATTCTCTCCAACTTGTTTGACAACTTGAGCGCTGATTGATTCAAAATCCACTTGAAAAATGTTCATCTCAGTCAGCATCTCGCCATTGTTATAGCGGTCTACAATATGCTGCCTAATGCCTGCTTCTGAAAGCCCATCAGGGATATTAATGTGAGCTTCACTAGTAATTTTTTCTGTGACTCTAACAATGACTCTCATGTTGGTTATGCCAAATATGAAAAAGTGTTTAACGTGGTGATTACTACTTGTTTAATAGCGATCACTTCTATCTCCAAGGTGTAAAATTATTCCACTGAAACCAGCTTGAGCCAGAATCAGAGTATGCAGTGGTGCGATGGATTGCTAGCGGATTACCCCAGCAGCAGCAGGCGTTGATAGCAAACATGGGTTTGTCCTGGAATGTTCCATCTGGTAAAAGAATCTGGTAAACTTCATCCTCAGCCCAAACTTCCACCCATTCCCGGTTCATGTATTCGGTGTAAAACTGACTCCATCGACATAAAAACCAGCGCGATTCTGTTTCGCGGTCGTAACGCCATAGTTTGAAAACCATGTTCCAGTGCGCGAGGAAGTCGAGCGCCACCGACTTGGACTGCATCAAAATTTCCTTATCACCAGGAACGAGCATCAACTCCTCACACAGTCGAGGAAGCTCCACATTCACGCCGCCATACTCAACGGTGTACCACTCGATTCCGCTAATGCCTTGGTTTACTTGCTCTGTCCAAATTGCCTGTCTTTGGGAGGCTGTGTCTTGCGCTCTTTTTTGGAACATATCGAAACGCAATACTGTTTCTACTGGGGATAACTCGCCTTTTACTACGTGTTGTAGTGCCATGTCACAGGCTCCTTCCCAACCGATTACGTTGATTTGGTCGATCTGTTGAGCTAGTGCTGCTGCTCTTGGGTCATGAAATCGTGTCATTAACCTATCCTTATCTATTACTTATTCTCTGCTTAACCAATAAGCTGTAAAACTTTTCGTGTAATCCAAAAATCCCTACAGGTAATAGTTGCGTAACCAGTAGTAAAAAAATTCAGGGAACTGATCACTGAAGACTGATGGCTATTAAACTGATACCTTTTCTTTCTTACTAGCGAAAGCCCCCGCCTGCCTTAGCGCTGTACCAGGACTGGGATGAGCAAAGAATTCTTCTATAGCTTTGGTTAAGCCTGCCGCAACAGCCGGATCGTGACAAGCGTAGACATAGACGGGCTGTTGAACGCCATTAACTAGCCGTGTTTCTTGGCGATCGCCTAAGTGTGGGTAAAATGTTCTCACCCATGTCCCTAGGTGTCCGCGATAATGGGAGCCTTTAGTGGGAACTGTCTTGCCGAGTTCGCTCTCTGCAAAATTGACCACGCCAAGCCAGCGTTCTTCTGTGGCGGTTAACAATTTTCTGTTATGTTCAGCCAGAAGGTTGCCGGCATAGTCTTTAAATTGCTGTTCGGTGTACGGGTTGAGTCTGCCACCAGTTAACTCAGCTAAAGCTTTCATTGCCAGGACAAGAGTATGCAATCGTTGTTCAACTGGGGGGAGGGCTGGTGTAGTGGGTTGTTCTTGTGGTTGAGTAGCGGGTTTTGTCCAGCCCAGAATGTCTTGCATCCAGGCACGAACACCAATCCGGTTAAAAGCTTTGCATACAAGTCTGGCTTGCTGTTTGCAGTACCGCCCAGCATCAAAAGCGTAATATTCAATAACGGCAGCAACACCCATATCAGGTATTCCCTCATTCCAGGTTTCCAGTGCCGCAGGGGTAAAGCCTTGTTGTATAAGGCTTTGGGCTAATACAGAGGGTTCCAGTGCCGCACTTAGTAACGCACGACGAAGCGAAGAATCTTGTACATCTGCCAGCCTTGCAGTTGCCCGAATACTGGCTTTACCTTGTCCATTAGAGTCAACAGTGATTTCTTGCTTTATCTGTTCAATAATTTGAGCTACTTCGATTTGTGACATAAATTTAGTTGGGTGATAAATTTTCGTTGTTGATTAGAGAGAATTAGACATTTACGCGCACCAAACTTTTTTCACCGACCAACGAAAAGCGATTAAGTATGGTTGGTGTTTCAGCCAATGTTGGCGATACCAATTCGACAAGGTAAAACCAAAACTTATCCACAAGTACAACCCCCAGAATTAGCCGTTGCTTTGTGTCATCACCATAAGAACAAAGGATTACTTTCTGCCCTAAAGCGAAAGCAGGTTTTTGCACCGTGAGAGCTTCTAATTGACCAGTCCCAATGATTTGATGTTCTGTAGCGTGAACAATTTCGTCACCACAAATGATTGTATAAAGCCAACATTCATATTTCCACTGGACACCAGAACAGTAACCAAATGTTCTCGTGGTTTTCAGATAAATTCTCTCCAGTAAATTTACCTCAACGGGCGGAATTGTTTGACCCCAAGGCGGGGAGATATACCAACTGGTTTTAAGTGCGTTAACGTAGTCAATCATGCTTTTTCCTCTGGGATTAATAACCTAAAAATCTTCGGCAATCTCCAACAAAAAACCGCATCCAGTGTTTTGCACTTGTACCCGTTTTTTATCAAGTAAATATTGGATGATAGTTTCTGAGAACTGAATGCGGTGCAAAGGAATAGAACCACCAGAGCGACTTAGAGAGTGCAGTAATCTAGCAGAAGTACGTTCCACGTAGTTATCAACTGTTTTAGCCATTGCTTGTACCTCTGGTTATTGCGTCTAACTGTCGGTTGAGTTTATTTATCTGCTGTTGATAAAAGTCAATCTCTGCGGTAATTTCTGAGAATAATTCTTCTGGTGTGAGCGGTTGGATTTGATCCTCTTTCAAGTACGATATTTCATCAGAATTCTTGTTAGGCATCAGCACATAGCGCCAACCATCATCAAACTGTTCAGCCAACTCTGTACCAGATGGGTAGTAGTAAAGTCCTAAAATCGTGCCTTGTTCTGTGCGTTGCTCCAAACCAAAGCGAGGGTAGCCCCAGTGTTGAGGGATTGATATTGTGGGTTGCATTGATTTAATGGGGATTGGTAAATAAATAATTAGGGGAAGGGGGAAAGGGTAAAGGGGAAAGGAATGAAGAAATTTACCTTTCCCCCTTCCCCTTTAACCTTTTCCCAGGCGAAGCCCAAGATTACGCTGTGACTAACTCCGTTCTCTCCAGCAGCCGTTGCAATTTATCGCCAGTTAGCTGTTCTAACGGTTGGTCTAAAATATATTCATCAAAAATGGATTTACCATCAGTAGGCACATCCAGCATTGACAATGAGCGCACAGCATCATAAACCGAGTTAGAATACTGCTGCTGGACTGAATAACGCCTCTTCACCCACCAGTTACCGTCAGTGCATCCGACTTGCCCCAGTTTCACGCCGTTGTCGTTGTAAATGCCATCACCGAGAATTTCAAACCCATAATTCTGGCACTCGTTGAAGATATGCGCCATGATTTGGTTTTCAGTAGAAGAGGAAGGTATGGGGGCAGAGGCGCAGAGGGGCAGAGGAGAAAGTTGTTGTAATTTTTTCCCCTCTGCACCCCTGCTCCCCTGCACCTCTGCTTCTTGGGCTGGCAGTGTGCCGTCTTTATAGTGAGTGCAGATGAAGCGATCGCAACGCATTAGAGTGTTGGCACGAAATATTTCTTTATCGTTGACCATGACTACCCAGCGTTGCGTTAAATGGTTGTCGTCATGGCTAATGCTGGCTATGAGTTGATTACCAGCATAATATTCGTGATGATCAAACGAGATTTCGACTGTTGTGAGGGGTTCGGGAGCTATGGCTTTGGCTTGGTCAGCGATGAAGTGGTCGAGTTCGGCTTGAGCGATCGCTTGTTCGTCGGGGGCAGCAGGGGCGATTTTCTGAATCTTGCTTGCCTGATATTTAGCGATCGCACTAATCCAAGAATCCTTACAGCGTTTGTCGCTTACTTCGACTGTGCAGGCGATTTCGCTGTAGATTTGCTTGAGTCGGGCAATCGATTTCAGTTGCAGCTGTTGATAAGTGTAAACGGCGTGAGTCATAATTGGAAGGCTCTTTAAATTTAGGGCAAAAGAAGCGCTTCAGATTCGCAGTCAGGGGCGCTTCTCTTATGTATCTATTATCCGCTAGTTAACTGCGCTTGTCAACTGTGTTAACTAGCTGATATTCTATTGGTATTACTATTTGTTATGGATATGAAGGGGTTAAGAGAAAAAGCAGGGTTAAGAACAGTAGATGTGGCATCAAGGTTAGGAATTGCTGAGTCAACTGTCCGTAACTGGGATATTGGGCGGCACACTCCCAGGTTGCCAATTGAAGACATACCCAAATTTTTGGAAGTTTACCAATGCACTCTTGAAGAAGTTATTGAGGCTGCAAAGGAAAGCAAAAGGAAATTTGATGCTTCCCATAGCTAATGAGACTTGAACCATTTGGCACTCATAATTAAACATAAATACTCTATACAGCAGACACATTGTTTTCAAATTGTCGATAAAAAGCTATCTATCCCTAACCTAGAAAACGCTTCGTAAGTTAAATCAGTGCTAGGGGTTGACCTTGATGTAAATCTGAAAATAGTGAGAAGTAGGAAGCGAAGCCATGCAAAAGCCATTCTCTAAACGCAACAAACCTACTTCCACTGTTTCTGCTGGCTCAGAACCACCAGTTAGCAAAACACAGCAAGATATCTCTTCCCAAAATAATCAGGATGTAGTAATTCTGGACGTTCCTGCTGTTGAAGTACCGGAACTAACCGAGCAGGAAATTAATGATCGCCTACTCCTGGAGAGGAAAGTAGAGAGGGCATTTTTTGAGGCGGGGAAGGCATTAATGGAATTACGGGATCGCAAGTTATATCGCTCTACTCACAAAACCTTTGAGGAGTATTGCCGCGATCGCTTTGGGCATAATCGTCGCCAGTCTTATCTTCTAATGGATGCAGCAGTAATATTTGATAACTTAGAGCAAAAATGTGATCGTTCCGATCACATTTTGTCGGCTAATGAATGGCAAATCATGGTCACTATCCAAGCTAGACCCTGATATTCAACCCAAAGCATGGCAAAAAGCTGTAGGGTTTGTCAACAGGAAAGTACTATCTCATCGCATAGTTAAAAAGTTATATCAAATTATGTATATGTTATCTTGTTGGTTTGAAAATTGTAGAATCATTTTACCTAGTCCTTCTGGTAAACCAAGTTTAAGCCATAGTTCTTTATTTCTCAAATTACTAGTACGTGCTGACAATATCTCATTTGCAGCTTCTAACATTGCTCCAAAGCAATTAGAATCTAAATAAGAAACTGTATACATTAACTGTATTAATAATTCTTCAGCACTATATAAAGATAATTTACCCTCTCGTATTAAAGTAAGAGCTTTTAAAGAAAATCTGGAACATTTTCCAGTGCATCTAATAGCTAGATCAGATACTAATTTAATTTCTTCTAAGGATATATCACCTCTTATTAAACTGAGGATAGCCGCAGATTCTTTGTCTTCAAGATTACTAAATTTAGCTATATCTAATAAGTTTTTAGGTATGATAGAGATTGCTTTTAGTAAGTTGGTGTTTCCATAGTGAATATATGAAAGTAGCTTAAGAACTCCCAGCAACTCAGGTTTTATGCTGAATTTATTAGCAAATTCTTGTACAAACGGTTCAAATCTTTTTGGAGTTCTTCGCGAAGAATAACTTAATAAGCGAATATTAAACTCTTTGCCTAAAGTATCTATTAGTTCTATTACTTGGGATTCATTCCTATATAAATTATATATTAAATATACT
>NZ_JAAGOG010000285.1:0-8156 GCF_010747425.1 Nostoc sp. UIC 10630 | reverse complement strand
ACGTGTTAAATTTTACTCGAACAATTCTCCTTAACTTTTCGTTACATAGCTATAAATTTTTCCGCCGACTTACTTATTCAACTATTAAAAAATAATCTTTTTTAGCTCCTGCGCTTATCTAGCAAACATAGGTTAAGGTAATTTAAACCTTAGCCAAGATTTATTAAGAAAAGCAAATATTGTCAAACATTTTTTCGGTTTTCGATAAGCTGAATAAATAAAGGATGGATAAAAATATGAGAGCATCCAAATTTTTCAAAAAATCACAAAATTGGCGCAAAAATCCTTTACAAATCTCTTGACGTTGTGTTGTTTACGGTTTGTTTTTTTTATTCTCTCATTCCTGTCGGAATGCAGCACAATAGCAAAATTAGGGATGCTCCTTAACAAAACCTGAGATTATTAAATCATCTTCTGCTAACTATCTGCAAGCCTTGACAAGAATTCATAGCTAAGTTACGTGGCTACTTTAAACATCTTTCAGGGCATCTAAATGTTAGCTAAATTATTCGCTAAATCTTTTGATATTTAGCGATACAGGAATTACCATTATCACCGAGAAAAATCCTTACACCTTCTACCAAATGTCTCTTCTACCTGATTTTATTAGATAAAATCTACAAATTTAGGTGAAGATGCGCTGAGTATTTTGGCATTTCTAAAACTACAAGAACGGTGATAAAAAGTCATAACACCGAAATCAATAGAAATCAAAATTGCCAAAGGAGGCTGATATGGAAATCTTCGACTATGTGATTCTGGGAGCCGGACTAGGTGGACTTTCGACCGCAGCCTGTTTAACTCGACAAGGCTATCGGGTAGTAGTTCTAGAGCAACATTATTTACCTGGCGGATGCTGTCACACCTTTGATTACGGGGAATACCGTTTTTGTGCTGACGTGCATTACATCTCTCAATGTGGTTCTGGTCAGACTATAACTCAATTCTTCGACTATATTCATCAAAATGTGCCCTTTAATAGTCTCGATTCTGACTGCATTGATCGAGTCATCACACCAGAGGCGGATTTCAAAATTCCTTTGGGATGGGAGAATTTGCGATCGCGTTTACTCTCCACATTTCCAGAAGAAACTGGTGCGATTAACCATTACTGCAATGAAATTCAGCAACTTCACCAAGAAATTCGCAACCTAGTGCATGAGATACGCTGGTACGATCAAAAGTTGTCTGACTGGTTAAAACTACCAAAATATTTGAATTTATTTTGGAAGCGGAATTGGACACTGCAAGATTTGTATAACCATGTCGGATTATCGCCTAAACTGCAAGCAGTATTGGCGGGGCAAAGTGGCGACTATGCACTACCGCCGCAGGAAATTGCACTACTCACCCACACTTCCTTAGTTTGGGATTATTCAGAAGGCGCTTATTATCCAAAACATCACTTCAAACACCTTGTTGACACCATTGCAGATGTAATTACGGCAGGTGGAGGTGTTATCAAGTACTCAACCCCGGTGAGCCATATTCAAGTTAGCAACCATAGTGTCCATAGTGTCCTTGCTGATGGTAATAGCTATCACGCCAGCAAAGCTTATATCAGCGACCTCGACCCCAAATTAACAGTGGAGTTAATGCATGATATTACAGCTTTGAGTCAAAAGGAGCATCAACGCCTCACTAGTTACCAATACTCAGCCAGTGCTTTTAATATCTACCTGGGTTTAGATAGCCGCTTCGATCCTCAACGCTACGGCATTGGTAACTGGAATGTTTGGTATTATGCCACAGGCGACCTGAACAGAGAATATCAACAACAATTAGAAGGTGACTTTAGCCATCCGTGGATTTTCCTCTCTTGTCCGACGATGAAATCTAGCGAACCAGGGATGGGGCCAGAGGGACATCATGTATTAGAAATTGCTACTGTTTGTTCTTATGAACCATTTGAACATCTGTACAAAAACAACCCAAAAGCGTATAAAGTCAAAAAGCGAGAATTTTATCAGCAGATTATGACAAGTGTGCGAGATTTTATTCCCGATGTAGACAAATATGCCCGGATGAAAGTTTACGGTACACCTACCACCAGCGAATTTTATCTGGGACAACCGCAAGGTAATATTTATGGTGCGAAATTAGTACCCAAACAAGTTGGTTTAAATCGTTTGGGATATACGACAGAGTTACCTAATCTCTTTTTGGTAGGGGCGAGTGCTGGGTATCCAAGTGTACCAGGTGTAATTGGCAATGGGATGGATGTTGTAGAACTGCTGACAGGACAATCGGTATGGCACAAAGCAGCTGAAAGACCCCAGTCTTTAGTGACAATTGGGTAAGGAATTGTAGCTTTGATAGAGCGATATCTGGCGACAAGCCGCTATGTGTCTAGGCTTGCAGTTGTGATGACTGATAAGGAATCACTTTTGCTTTATAAGACGTAGTAGGCGTAAAATTGTAACCTTACCTTTTTAAACGCATAAGGATGCAATGCCATTGTCAGGTAATGCAATGCCATTGTCAGGTAATGCATTGGCATTGTCAAGCGATGCATTGGCATTGTCAGGCGATGCATTGGCATTGTCAGGCGATGCATTGGCTAAATTTGTAGTGTTTTAAACGTAGAGGGACGCAAACTAAGCACAAAGTAAAGGTACACAAAGTCTTTTTGAAAAGAATTTGTTAAAACAAATTTATGCAATGTTTTAATCAGGAAGTCTCAGATGTCGCACAAAGAATTTATTTATTGCTGGCAAAAATGGTTACTTCCCATGCTGATACGTGTAGTAGTAACAATTTGTCTCACAGTAGGGGTGTTAGGCATTTTGGGAAGCACCGCTTCTATGAGTAATGCTCAAGCTGTTTTTCCTGATTCTGTGACAGCTAATGCTCAACTGGTAAGTACTATTAGACACATCCAGAATAAACAGACACCATCAAAATCAACAGCGCTAAATGCCACTGTATATCACAGTCCCGAATGTAACTGTTGTGGTGGGTGGATTGACCACTTAAAGACACAAGGTTTTGAAATCACAGACTTTTCCACACCTGACATCGAAACAGTTAAACAAAAGTACAACGTACCGGATAACTTATCATCTTGCCACACAGCAATTGTTAATGGATATGTCATAGAAGGACACGTTCCAGCAAACGACATCAAACGTTTGCTTCAAGAAAAGCCAAATGTTGCTGGTTTATCTGTTCCCCAAATGCCTGTAGGCACTCCTGGGATGGAGATGGGGAATCGAAAAGACCCGTTTACAGTGTTTGCCTTTGATGGCAAGAACTCAGTTGCGGTGTTTAATAAATATCCATCCTCTTGATATAATCTCACTAGATTCAGAGGATATTTTAAAAGTGGATTTTAATCTATCTTTAGCGATTAAAATGGTCAACAGCTTTTAAAATATCCTTATATTATCTGAATCAGTGGTAGAAGATATTACTGGTTAGAATCAGTTTTGATCAACTGGGATAAATGACTGAACCATCTCCCAAACCAGAAGCGAGATGCTATGGTTGAGACATTTTGAGAAAGAAGCTCAATCGCATGGTTACAATCTTGGAGGCTTGCATCAATTCCCATTGCGTGATAAATCCCGCGAGCATTGCAAAAGGCATTCATTGCTTCTGATTCGCGATTGATTTTTTCTAGCACTAAACCCAAATTAAACCAGGAGTTTGCTTCTGCATTTTGGTCATCAAGATTCCTTCTAATCTCTAATGAATATTGATGAAACTCAACCGCTCTTTGGTACTGTCCCAGAGCATTATAAGCACTTCCCAATCCACTTAAGGCCATGCCCTCCCCATTGCGATCGCTAATTAATCTTGTCACGTCTAACCATTGGTGGTAAAGCTCAATTGCCAGTTGGTACTGCCCCAATGATTCATAAGTATTGCCCAAACTTCCTAGACAAATGGCTTCTCCAGTGCGATCGCCT
This sequence comes from Nostoc sp. UIC 10630, assembly GCF_010747425.1. Classification (NCBI taxonomy): domain Bacteria; kingdom Bacillati; phylum Cyanobacteriota; class Cyanophyceae; order Nostocales; family Nostocaceae; genus Nostoc; species Nostoc sp. UIC 10630. The sequence goes on along the minus strand of NZ_JAAGOG010000285.1, from coordinate 4,245 downwards.
GTTTTCCTGGTGATACTCAACCACTGCTGATAAAACTCAATCGCTTGGTCGTACTTGCCCAAGTATTCATAAGTATTGCCCAAGCTTCCTAAACAAATGGCTTCTCCAGTGCGATCGCCTATTTTCCTGGTGATACTCAACCACTGGTGATAAAATTCGATTGCTCGCTGGTATTTCCCCAGTGATTGGTAAGCGTTACCCAATCCAGACAAAGATTTGGCTTCTCCGAAGCGATCGCCGATTTCTTTCGCTATATCCAACCACTGCTGATAAAACTCAATTGCCAGGTGGTACTCCCCAATGGACTGATAAGCATTGCCCAAACTTGCTAAACAAATGACTTCACTATTGCGATCGCCTATTTCTCTGGCTTTGTGCAAGCACCGCTTTTCAAACTCAATGGACTCGATGTTATTTAGGCTCCCTGTTCTAATTACTTCTGTCATTCTCTATAGAAAACGAAATTTTTGCTTGATAGGTTGTTGATTATACAATTTTCTGTGCATTCAACACACAATAACAGAACTTATAGGTACAAGCTCTGTCAAAATCTAGGAATTGTTCTTCAATATGTAACTTTGTTTTATACACCAGCGGTCGCTGTGTATAAAATGCTTTTATTTATATTTAGTAAGAAGCACACGAGTATAGTATACTCACAAATTTGGCTTTAGAAAAAATATAAGAAAAATCAATCAATCCGCAGCAGCATAATCAGGCAATGCGTTGAGTTGTGAATTAACAGCACTTAGATAATTTTGGTCATTTAAAGCTTTTGATGGTAATTTATCTGCATTAACAGCAGCTTTCACCAAATCGTTTGCAATAATATTTCTCTTCTGAGTTTCAAATACTAGCATCTCTCCACTAGGAATACCGTGCTGCTTCAAACCTCCCTGATACGCAAAAGTAACTAGATTGAAAGGCTGGAGGTAATCAACAGAAATAGAATTACTAGGTAAATTGTTAGAGTTAATAGCAATTTCACTATTATTGTTAGTAGCTGTTTGAGCGACAGCGATTCCAGGTACAAGAGTAATAGAAGCAAAAATAAGTGCAGACTTTATTAAAGTAAGGAGTTTCATAAGGTATTCTTAGGTAAAATGCGATCAGTGTTCTGTAGTAATAGAATCTTCTTTATTATTAATCTCAGCTTCCTTCATTCAGTTCATCTGATCGGTTGATATCTGACTCACCCAAAAGGGTGAAGCAATTGAGCGATAAAAATCCTGTTAAGTCGAGATATATAACAGAGCGATTTTAATTTTCTAGTACTTAACGGAGGCGGGTTGAACATTTATGCAATTTTTTAACTCGCGTCTTGAGTTTCATAAGCATTGCAGCAATTAGTTTTCCAGATTTGCGAAAACTTCCTACGACTCTTCAAGCACGCGATCGCCTTTATGCAACCATAAGTGATTTGATAGATTTTTCGTTGTGATGTCTACGACAGGCTATGACGCTGCTGCGTCGCTCTAAGCGTACTCCTACGGAGAAGCGAGCTACGCGTAGCGTCTCGTAGAGAAGCCATGCCGCAGGCTTTACGCTACGCTATCGGTGTTGTATTGTGGGCAAAACACAACAGCGTGGCATTAAAACAATTAGCAAAATCCACACCTGAAAGTATCCGGTTTTGCTCACTAGCCTTGAAACTAGCTTGTTAAGTTAGAGAAGTGTTCAATTGCAAGCTCAATCTTTAGTCACAAAAATAACCATCAACATCTGTAGTCTTTAGGGTTTGCAGAAAAGTTTAATGCAAAGAAAAAAGTGGCTTTTAACAACAGGACTTGCTCTCCTAATTTTTATCATGGTTGTAGCGGCAAAATTTATGGATAAAGTTCATCCCATCACAGAACTCTACGTATTTGGAGACAGTCTTTCGGATACAGGGATGGTATTCCGGGCGACAGGAGGAATGTACCCACCTAATCCAACTTACTTTCAGGGGCGTTACTCGAATGGTCGGGTTTGGATTGAGTATCTTGCCGAAAGCCTCCATCTTTCCCTTAAACAAACTCACAATTTTGCTTATGGAGGAGCAATTACTGGCAATGTTGGCAACAGCTATGTACCTAGCTTGCTAAATCAAGTGCAATCGTTTACACAGGCACATCAACAGACGAATCCAGATGCTTTTTATGTGCTGTGGGCAGGAGCAAATGATTATTTGCAAGGAGTAAGCAGTGCAACTATTCCTGTTAAAAATGTGACGACGGCAATCAACTCTCTAACTGATGTGGGTGCTAAGAAGATTCTGGTAGGAAATTTACCAGATTTAGGACAGTTACCTGCCACTAGAAACAGTACGAATTCTGTGAACCTTAGTGGATTAACACAATTACATAATCAAGGCTTGAGGCGATCGCTAAAGTTACTAAGTCAACAGCATTCCGATCTGGAGATTGTGCAATTAGATGCCAACGCACTATATCGAGATGCGATGTCTGCGACGGGCTACGCCAACGCAAATCCGGCAGCCTTTAACTTTACCAATGTCATCAGTCCATGTCTATCTGGCGTAGGCGATGCCAGCCGCAGGCATCGCACCTGTAGTAACCCAGACCAGTTTTTGTTCTGGGATGGCATTCATCCGACGGCTGCGGCTCATCGCATCATCGGGGAAACTGCTTTTTCAACGATTCAAGAGGCTGGGATGATTAATCCTCGTTCAATGTTGGTTTTATAACTTACCTCGATCAGCCAAAAATCAACGATAGGGGCGCACAACTGTGCGCCCTTACACTATGGTTTAATTAACTAAAAATAACTGTAAAATACGGTAAGCCTTAAGAATTACCGTTGATTAATCTAGCCCAACGCTCGAATAGCATATTACTTATTTGTATAATTGGAAACCAAAATAACTGCTGATGTCTGAACAATATCGTTTTGAAACTCTGCAAGTTCATGCTGGACAAGAGCCGGCTCCTGGAACTAATGCCCGTGCTGTACCAATTTACCAAACTACTTCCTACGTTTTTGACGACACCGAACACGGAGCGCGGTTATTTGCTCTCCAGGAATTTGGTAACATTTACACCCGAATCATGAACCCGACGACGGATGTATTTGAAAAGCGGATTGCTGCACTAGAAGGGGGTGTAGCAGCATTAGCAACCGCTAGTGGTCAGGCGGCGCAATTCTTGGCAATCAGTACGATCGCTCAGGCTGGGGATAATATCGTTTCCACTAGTTTTTTGTATGGAGGAACATATAACCAGTTTAAAGTCTCTCTACCACGTTTAGGTATTAACGTCAAGTTTGTCGAGGGAGACGATCCAGAAAGTTTCCGTCAGGCGATCGACGATCGCACCAAAGCGTTATACGTTGAAACTATTGGCAATCCTCAATTCAACATTCCCGACTTTGCCGCATTAGCTCACATTGCCCACGAAAATGGCATACCTTTAATTGTGGATAATACCTTTGGTGCTGGTGGATATCTAGCTCGACCAATTGAACATGGTGCAGACATTGTAGTGGAATCTGCAACTAAATGGATTGGTGGACATGGTACTTCTATTGGTGGTGTAATAGTCGATTCTGGTAAATTTGACTGGGGTAACGGCAAGTTTCCCCTATTTACTGAGCCAGCACCTGGCTATCATGGGCTGAATTTTCAAGAAGTGTTTGGGTCTAGCGGTTCCTTTGGCAACATTGCTTTTATTATCCGCGCTAGAGTCGAGGGGTTACGGGATTTTGGCCCGTCTTTGAGTCCATTTAACGCCTTTCTTTTACTGCAAGGATTAGAGACTCTTTCTTTACGAGTAGATCGGCATGTCAGCAATGCCTTAGAATTGGCTCGGTGGTTAGAGCAACAAGAGCAAGTATTATGGGTTAATTATCCCGGACTTCCTAATCACCCATATCATGAACGAGCGAAAAAATATCTCCGGTATGGCTTTGGAGGAGTTTTAAACTTTGGCATCAAAGGTGGATTGGATGCAGGTAAAGCTTTTATTAATCATGTGAAATTGGCGAGTCATTTAGCAAATGTTGGTGATGCTAAAACCCTCGTGATTCATCCCGCTTCTACAACTCATCAACAGCTAAGTGATGAAGAACAGCTTTCAGCAGGTGTAACGCCCGATTTAGTGCGCGTATCAGTGGGAATTGAACATATTGACGATATTAAAGAGGATTTTCAGCAGGCATTCGGGCAAGTTAAGATTTAATTCTTAATTGGGCATTGGGCATTGGGCATTGATTCCTCTCCCTCTGCCTCCCCTGCTTCCCCTGCTCCCC
>NZ_JAAGOG010000284.1:0-8207 GCF_010747425.1 Nostoc sp. UIC 10630 | reverse complement strand
TTTCGTGTGTTGCTTGATTTTTACTCCTTTCCCCCCTTTGCTAATAAAAGCTAGTAATGCTAGATTTCCAATATTTGCAATACTTCAGGGTAATTTATGAATAAAAGCGAATTAGTGGATGTTGTAGCAGCAAAGACCAACATCACAAAAAAGCAAGCTGATGAAATTATCAGTGCTTTTTTGTCAGTTGTTATAGAAGCTGTAGCGAATGGAGAGAAGATAACGCTGGTAGGGTTTGGCTCATTTGAGCGACGCGATCGCTCAGAACGCGAAGGGCGTAATCCCAAAACCAATGAGCCAATGACAATTCCAGCGACCAAAGTGCCTGCATTCTCTGCTGGGAAACAGTTTAGAGAAAAAGTAGCGCCATAGATGAATTGCTTTGCCACTAGCTATCCAATCACTGTAAAGCTGTAACTCTCGCTTTTCTCAAGACAGCGTGGGGCAACGTTAAAGGGAACGTGAGTGTTGAATTGCAGATGTTACACAAGCGGGATGGCGTAACCGCCCGCCTTCTTGCGATCGCTGCATTTATTTTGGGCATTCTGAAAAGATAGCGTTTACTGAAGAAAATCATGTTTAAAGGATTTGGTCGCCGTCAGAAAAAATCGGTACTTGAGACAATGAACTGACCACAGGGATTGTTCAGCATCCAGTTACTGGACTTTGGCAGACATGGATATCATTTACAGGTAATGATATTCAATGTATTACCGCCCATGCGAACCCTGATCATGCTGACCGGGTAGCGAAACAGATGGCTTCGGCTTGGAGTGAAGGGAAATATAAAACTGGGGAAGAGGTAACAGCTTTTATCCAATCACTCCCTACTGATGCTGTCATAGACCCATTACCCCAAAATATTGTGATGCAACTGAGTCAACAAGCATTAAGCGTAAGGAAGTAAGAAAGAGCGAACGCTCTAAATTGAATCATCCAAAAACCTGCATTCCAGGTCGAAAAAGCCTTGCCCTGTATAGTCTTGATAATTTGATACAGTAGGAACAAAAAATTCGTGTTTGGTAGCGAGAAATTATGCCTTTTGAGGTCATCTCGCAGTAAAAAACACATATCTCGGCTCAATGCCCGCTTGATTCCATCGCACTTACAATCTTCAAATCAACATTACCTAGCCCAGAAGATAGATACATTTTTGAAAAGTTGAAGCACACTTGTAAGAGCAAGTTTAACTATTCAATAATGATCTGACGATGTGGCTAAAATTTGGTGTAAATGAAGAAGGTATCTTGATATGTATTGAAGATATCAACAGGGGAAAGACTTTACTTAAGTGTCCTTACTGTGATGGTGGTCTAACGGCTAAAAAAGGCAAGGTAAAAGAGCATCATTTTGCTCATAATGACCAAACTTGTCGCCCTATAGCTAACCGAGAATTTCCAACTCTACCACTGTATGATAATTTTAATGTTCAGTTATCCGGCAAGGATTTAGCACAGTTAAAACTCCTCTGGAAGGAGTACGGAGTCAAAAATTATCCTATCAGTTCCTACTTAGTTACTCCAGGGTTGATAAAAGGAGGAATGTTGAGAAAAAACCTATACATAACCCCAAGAGAATATGAATTTAGTGATTTGGGTAAAATTCCTGTCGGGGTGCTAGAGTTCAGGCAATTCAACGATGTGCAAGAGCCACTATTACTTAAAAAACTGCTGAAACTGGAGCTAGCTTTTAAACACGCCGAATACAAAAACGCTCCAGATTTAGGATACCGACTTACTGATTTGAAGCTGTATCGCGCTCAACTTCAACGTATTCTATCTTCTAGACTGTATTTTTTAGAGATTGAAACTAATATTGGAATTATCTACAAAATAGGAGTAACTACTAGACCCGTTATCAAGCGAGTGGCAGAGGTGAAAATTGATTTACTTGCTTATTGTTCGAGTGCTGCTATTAAAGTATTAGGAACTTGGGAGCATAGAGGTAATGTTGAACTGTATTTTAAACACCGCTATCAAGGCTTTAATTATCCCATCGGTAGTTTAACTGAGTATTATAAGTTTAATACTGAGGATGCCAAAATCGTGCTGAGTGACCTGCAACAAATGCAACAAAAAATACTATCTCTTGATGAAATAAATATTCTTGAGGAGAATACTAGCTTAATTCAAGTTGCTGTGTAACGTTTATATCACATCAGTGCAAAATACTTACTGCCTAGTAAGCCAAAATATCTTTTGTATTGCTATCCCTCCAAATACTCTGCCACTGCTGCCAAATCTGACATTGCTCGATTTAGGCGATTAAGCAAAGCTTGGGCTACTTCAGGTTGAGCGCTGACGCTTTCTAGTTTTTCTTTTAGATGACGGTCTAGGGCTTCTATCCACAGTGACAATTCTGTGTGACGAAGTGCTGTCAGTAGCCCCATATTTCTCAAAACAGCCAAATGAAACCCAAGTTGATTTTGCCCACCATAGCCCAGGTATCCGTCCCAGAGTTCCAACTTTTCTGGAGTAAATTCTTCATACTGGTCAAAGGTAATACCCACAGGCTCTAGTTGAGGTTGTGGTAGTGGAGGTTGAGAATTAGTCATAGTAATGTTTGCAATAACTGATATTACCTTGCTTGTTACTCTTCATAAAGCGCTAGCGCATCTATATTAGGGTACAACTCGTGGGATGTCATACCCGCCGGGAGCATCGCGCTTACGCCATTTTAGCGCCTTCCCTTCAACACCATGTTCACCCCGCCTCCAGGAGCAACGGTAACACCCCGTCTCTGTGGTTTCACGTCTCGATTATCAACTAACTCCATCTGATAATTTGCTAGAATAGTTGCTAATACCAACTTCATCTCAAACATTGCCAAAGCCTCGCCAATACAACGCCTTGCTCCACCACCAAAGGGGAAAAACTCATAAGGTGTATATTGTCTCTCTAAAAATCTTTCTGGTTTAAACTCCTTGGGGTTTGGGTATAAATCTTCACGCTGGTGGGTTAGATAAATACAACCATACACCCTAGTACCTGGTTCTAATTGATAACCCATTAATTCCACGGATTCTTTTACCTCGCGTGGAACAGTTAACAGTGCAACCGGATAAATCCGCAAAGTTTCATTGGCAACAGCAGTAAGGTAGGGTAGTTTAAAAATGCTCATTGGTTCTGGAGAATCACCAAGGCTATCCAACTCACTCAGCAATTTCTCCAGAATTTCTGGCTGTTTATGAACCCAGTATAAAGCCCAAGATATCGCCGTTGCAGTGGTTTCATGTCCAGCAACCAGTAGGGTGATTAACTCATCATGTAATTCTTGATCGCTCATTTCCTCCCCATTTTCGTCACGCGCTGATATCAACAAGGTAAAGATATCTTTAGCGGAAGGATCGTATTGTGAACGCCGCTCTCTAATTTCAGCATAGAGTAATTGGTCAATTTGTTGCTGCAAGCGATGAAAATATCCCCAAGGACTCCTTGCACCTAAATCTTTTCTTAAGAACGGAAAAAAAAGCAAGCTAGAGACTAAGGGAGACGCAAAGGAATCCATCAACTCAGTCATCAGTTGTTTGAGTTTTTGGAAACGTTCTCCCTCATGGATAGCAAAGACAACCTTTAAGATGACTTCTATAGAGATATTCTGGACAACATTACGTGCAAAGAAAGTTGTCCCAGGGGTTAATTGGCTAAATATCCCCTCTGTCAGGTGACAAATAGTTTGTCCATAAGCACGCATTCTATCACCGTGAAAGGGAGGCATTAACAACTTCCGTTCCCGTTTGTGGCGATCGCTTTCTAGGCAAAATATGGAATTCTCTCCGACTACCAGTTGTAAAAGTCCATTGCTGGGGGTATAAAACTCTTTACTATCCCTGGTAAACAGTTGTTGCAACCCCTCTGGGTTACTGACTAACAATAGCCGTTGATAATTCCCAATGATCGGCGCGTTAAAAATGTCACCATAGTGTTGGTAAGCATTATCCATATAACCGAGGGGATCGATAATATACTGAATCTTCTGCAACCAATGGGGAGTTTTGGGACTATCAGGTAGATTCATAAGCTGTTGTTGATTTCTAAATTGAAACCTGTAAATAATTATTGGGTTTTGACTATAGTAGTCTGCAAAGCTCTGGTTGACCGACAAAAGTCTGAGTACAAGAATTATCTAATGATGAAACTACCACCCTACAAAGATTTCACCAATACAGTCAACGAGAAAGAGGGAAGAAGAAAACTTTTGAGATGATAAGTCCAATGCCTTTGAGAAAGGAATGCTCTCAAATCTGCTCTTTGATTGTACTGTCTCGCAAATTGCTGTAGTATTGGCGATCGCAACGCTTTACAAAACACACTAGTCGTTGCTGTCGTTGCTTTTGGTCTTCGCCGTCAAGCGGACTGTCATTAGCCCTAGTAAAATTCGTCCCTCAGATATCTGCATAACTAAAGTTTGCCCCAGCAATGTTTTGACCTTTGAGCTTTTTCCTTGGTCGCCCACAGAACGTGGTTGCTGGTGATGGTGTGTTGAGTAAGGAAATCTGGGGATGGAGAAAGTAGCGACACCGGACAGCTCGTCGTAGTCATCGCTCTTAAAGCAAAGCGTAGCCAATCGATTTTCTCTCTTACTGCCGAAAGTTTTGCTGATGTGGGGCGTTGCTAGGAAATCTGGCGTGAAGATTCGGTTTGGAAGTTTTTGTGTTAGAAAAGCTACTGCTGAGGGAAAACTGAAAACAAGACCCTGTTTTGAAGACTTTGATTGTAATTCATCAACCGAACGCTACAAATTACACAACAGAAGTGGCAACGCATACATGAGTTAAATCAATAGTATTTTAGTACTATTTATTGACAAATAAATACTTGTTGCTAAAATCTTTGAACAAAGTCAGGGTAAGTTGAGTTAGTAATTTTTTAGAAATGAAATTGCGAAAAGGCAATCTAATCAGGGATTCTCATGCAAGATTTATTAGATATTGACTTATTTTATGCTTATTTAGACTTAGAAATTAATAGTGACAAGAATTTATACCGCATAGGATTGGTATCTCTGAATTTAACAAAAGATTTTTATCCAGAGAATCTAAACCAAGCTTATGAAGAAATTAGAAAGCTAAAAAATAGTAATTTAGCAGTATGCGGTCACAACTTTCGGCGATTTGATTACCCTTATTTGATTGAGCAAGAGCCGGAACTATCTTCTTGGTACATAATAGATACTTTAGAACTGTCAATACTGGCTTTCCCTTTACAGGAGTCACACAAACTAAATAAAGACTATAAACAAAGTGAGTACTCAAGTAATAATCCTGTAGAAGATGCCCAGGCGACTCGATTATTGCTCCGTCAACAATTAGAGGCAATAGCTAAAAAGCCTGATGAAGTACAACAGATATATACTTGGCTACTTACTTGTGGTAGCGAAGATGCAGATTGTGCATATCAACAACTCTTCAGTCAGATTCTTAACTGGAAAATTGGACAACCTGGAATAGAAATACTGCCAGAGACAATGCTAAAAGGGATGAATAAATCCTATTTACAGCAAATCTGGTCTAATCCGCAAACTCATGATTTTGAAACGAGATTATGTGTGGCAGGATTACTAGCTTGGAACTATGAATGCAATGCCAATGAATCGAAGCAGTCTTTTTCCAACTGGCTGAAGCATTTAAATACATTTCAAACAGTACTTGAGGATTTACGCCCTTTAAATACAGATGAATTTGCAGTTAACTCCTATTTAGAGTATTTCGGTATCCCTAGCTTTCGCTCTTTACAAGAAGAAGCTGTTCAAGCAATTATTAATAATGAGCGTCCGCTTGTTTTGATGCCTACTGGTGGTGGAAAGTCTTTGTGCTATCAATTACCAGCTTTCATGTTCCACGAAAGGCACAAAGCGCTGACTGTCGTGATTTCGCCGCTCCAAGCATTAATGGCAGATCAGGTAGCAGATTTAGAACAAGCTGGGTTTTTCTTCGCCACCTTCATTAATGGTAATCTCTCAGCAGCAGAACGTCGTCAGCGATTATCAGAACTGCGTTCTGGTTCCAAAGGTTTGCTGTACATTAGCCCTGAGCAATTGCGGTCAATGAGTATTCGGGCATTGCTAGAACAACGCCCTCCGGTTCTGTGGGTGATTGATGAAGCTCACTGTGTTAGCCAATGGGGTCACGATTTTCGACCAGATTATCGTTACATCCCGAAATTTATTCGGGAATTATATCAAGAGCGGCAGCTTGCAATTCCTTTGTTAGCTTTGATGACAGCAACAGCAACAGTTGCTGTTATTGAAGATATTAAAGAGCTATTTGCCCAACACGAACTAAATATTAATCGTACAATTAATGGGGCAACAACAAGAGATAATCTAACTTTTAATGTGATTCCAGTAGCAGGGAATAAAGAGCAAGTTTTGTTGAATCAAGTCAAAGAAGCTCTCAAACTAGGTGGTAGTACACTGATTTACACTACTACACGTAAAAATGCCCAAAAGCTAGCAGAAACTCTTAAACAAAGTCACATTGAAGCTAAATATTATCATGGGAAACTTGCAAAAGAACAAAAACAACAAGTTTTGCAAGAGTTCAAATCAGGTAAATTAAATGTAGTTACTGCAACTTGTGCTTTTGGCATGGGCATAAACCGTAAAGATGTACGCTCTGTCATTCACCATTGCATGAGCGCCAATTTAGAAGGTTACATCCAAGAGGCTGGACGGGCAGGACGTGATAGAGAGCCAGCAGTTTGTACTTTACTCTTTGATCCAAAAGATGCTGATACAGTTTTTCGTTTGCAAAGTTTGAACCAACTGAGCGAACAAGATTTAAAAAATGTCTTGATCTCGACCAGACATATTCGCGATCTCACTTTTGGCAGTGCTAGAGATGATTGGTTTTGGGTGACAACCAATGAAATCTTTCAATTGGGCGACTTTGATGAAGAGTTTGGAGAAGAATCAGAGCAGCAAAATACTAAGATTAAAGCAGGGTTGCACTACTTAGAAAAATTTGGTTTATTAGAACGAGCCGAGAACTTTTCAAGCTTTATCGAATTTGAACTAAGGCATAATACCTTTGCTGAGTCTGTAGAGCAGTTTGAGGAATACAGGCGGATGAAGGATTTATCCCAGTTTGAAGCAGACAACTTTGAACGGCTGATTCAAGCAATGCACATTGCGAAAGCTTATTGTAATAGCAACGATCAACCGTTTCCCCTCGACCGTCTCAGTGATGAAGCTGGAATTAGCTTACATGACCTGACTGCCAGAATCCGTGAACTGCAAAAAGCTGAAGTCTGTTCTTTTGAAATACCAATTACACTTGTGATTACCAAGGCTGTAAAAGGAGATGCCCGTAAGAATCATGAACGCATTCGCCAGTTAGAAGACCAATTACTCCAAGTGCTTAATGAGTTGTTTGGTAATGAAAATGAAATACAAATAAATCTGCGTGGACTTGCTTCTCGACTTGACCCAGACAATAGTAAAAAAATCAGAGCATCCAACATCATAGATATTTTGGAAGGTTGGGTTGCTCAAAAATGGCTAAAGTTAAGTAGAATTTCTAGTGATGTGGTTCGCTTAGGAGAAATGGAAGTTGCAGAGCATTTACCTGGGCACAAGATTCTCACAACTACAGTCTTGGAAGTTTTGTATCAAGCATTGGGAGATACAACAGGAGCGAGATTACCTCTGAAGTACGAATTAGGTAAACTTGCTAAAGAAGTTACCCAAAAAATTCAACTTGACTGGAATAATGAAAAGTTAGAAGTTATTCTTTTGTGGCTGCACCAGAGAAAAGTTATTCGGTTAAGTGATGGGCTGAATCTCTTTCAACAGTCGCTGAAAGTCCGTGTTATAAAAAATGCAAGTATTTCTACAGTAAAACGCCGTTACTCTGAAGTTGAAGCTCATTATGATGAACAAACTCGTCGCACTCATTACATGGTGCAATATGGAAAACTAAAGTCAGCAGAACAACGTCAGCAATTCGTTAATGATTACTTTGGCACAAATAAAGAAGAATTCATTTCAAAGTACCAATTTTTGGCACAAGAGATTACCAGACCGATTCTTCCAGAAGATTACAGCCGTATTATAGAACCGCTTAACCCTGCTCAAAAAGAAATTGTTCTAGCTTCAGACCCAGCGATAGCAGTGATAGCAGGCCCTGGCTCTGGTAAAACAAGAACTATTGTTCACCGAATTGCTTATCTTGTAAAGGTTAAGCGAGTTGAGCCGAAGCGTATTTT
>NZ_JAAGOG010000283.1:0-8271 GCF_010747425.1 Nostoc sp. UIC 10630 | reverse complement strand
TATCGCTAGGGGGAAGAGAAAAAATATCTAGGATTTCATCATATATTTCAGGGGACTTAGTGTAAAAACATGAAACAAAAGTAAAATATTATTATCGGTGACAGTAAAGTAACATTCACGTCTATTCTTGGTTAATTTTTCTGAGTAAAATTACAGGTAATTTTGTTAAATTTTACCAAAAGATTTGGTTTTTTATACCCAGTGAGCTTAATCTTATACCCTTGTTTATGACTACAACATTAGCACGGTGAAGTAATCATTTTAATTGCAGTGAGCCAAAAGCCTTAACTATTTAAGTCGCTCTTAGCTTATTGATTACAGCAATGGATACAGATGGATGTTTGCTCTAGAGCTATCGCTTATTTGCCTACTTTTAAGTGATTATTTCCGAGCTGTATATCTCACCTAAAGCCACCTGTAAGACACAATTTCAGCCTGACGATGATTCTAAAGCTTTATTTTCATCTGTTATACCAGATGTTCTCACCAAGTGGGTTTGGCAAACTTGGTTAAAATATATGGTCAAATTATTTCGATAGAGAATAATTTTGCAAATCTTGATTGAGTCAACATTCGGTATCTCAAATTTATTTATAGAAGTTCATTGCCAGGCTTTACTGATGCTGTTAGTAGGGTTATCTTCCTCAGAAGGAACTATGTGCTGTTTTTGCTGTCAAAATAGTAACAAATAAAGTGTAGTTTTTTGATTTCTTTAGAAAATTATGAATCCTTTGACAAAACGACAATTTTTAATATTAATGGTATTACTTGTTTCCTGAGACAAATTCTGATAATCTTATCGGTTCCCTCTTTAATTTAGACTCTTTCGACAATCTAGATATACAGCAGATAGCATGATAATGACAAATAAAAAATGGGCCGTTAAACGCATAACAGTTAATCTCGCAACGCAGGAAGCGGAAAAACTAGAAAAATATTGTCAACAAACAGGTAGACCCGCAACCGATGTGATTCGCGAACTGATTAGAAGTTTGCCTGTCTCCGACGATGGCAAAGATGTAAACAAGTAAGAACATACTTTCACTACTTACTAGATAACTGCTTTGCCACCAACAAAATAGCTCTGATACTTTTTTGGGTGCGCCGCAATGGACAATAATTTGTCTAGCTGATACAGGCGCGTTTTGCTCGCGTCTGGTCAATTACGGGGACTAAAAGAAGTAATTAAAGAGGTTTTAGTATCGACATTGCTTGCCTTAATATACTGGTAGAGTTGATATTAAGTAGCAAATTCCGACACCAACCCAGTTACAATCTGTAAAGAAACTGAAAAGGAACGACGGAATGCGTGTTGCAATCGTAGGTGCGGGACTTGCTGGACTAGCAACCGCAGTGGATCTAGCTGATGCTGGTTGTGAAATAGAGATTTTTGAGTCTCGTCCGTTTGTGGGTGGTAAAGTCGGCAGTTGGGTTGATGGAGATGGCAACCATCTAGAAATGGGGTTGCATGTATTTTTCGGGTGCTACTACCAACTATTTGACTTGATGAAGAAAGTGGGGGTGTTAGAGAACTTACGCCTCAAGGAACATACCCACACTTTTATTAATAAAGGGGGGCGCACTGGTGGTTTGGATTTTCGCTTCTTTACAGGTGCGCCTTTCAATGGCTTAAAGGCATTTTTCACGACTTCCCAACTATCGTTGCAGGATAAATTGCAAAATGCGATCGCTTTGGGTACTAGTCCAATAGTTCGCGGATTGGTAGACTTTAACGGGGCGATGAAAACCATCCGTAACTTGGATAAAATTAGCTTTGCCGATTGGTTTCGCAGTCATGGTGGGAGTAATGGCAGCATTAAGCGGTTATGGAACCCCATTGCTTACGCATTGGGATTTATTGATTGCGAAAATATGTCTGCCCGTTGTATGTTAACCATATTCCAGTTATTTGCAGTCAGAACTGAAGCTTCAGTTCTGCGAATGTTGGAAGGTTCTCCAGCTGACTATTTGCACAAGCCCATTCTGGAATATTTAGAAGCCAGAGGCACTAAAGTTTATACGCGTCGGCAAGTACGCGAAATTCAGTTTATAGAGTCAAACGAACAAACCCGCGTCACTGGTATAGCAGTTGCCCAAGGTGATGCAGTCGAAACTATTACTGCTGATGCTTACGTTTTTGCCTGTGATGTTCCAGGAATTCAACGTATCCTACCCCAGGAATGGCGTAAGTGGTCAGAATTTGACAATATTTACAAACTGGATGCAGTACCAGTGGCTACAGTGCAGTTACGCTTCGATGGTTGGGTAACAGAACTCAACGATGAAGAGCAACGTAAACAGCTAAATCACGCGGCTGGAATTGATAATTTACTGTACACAGCCGATGCTGACTTTTCTTGTTTTGCGGATTTAGCGTTGACTAGCCCTGCTGATTATTATCGCCCAGGACAGGGATCTTTGTTACAACTAGTGCTGACACCGGGAGATCCGTTTATTGCACAGAGTAATGAAGCGATCGCACAGCATGTCCTCAAGCAAGTCCATGAACTGTTTCCCTCGTCGCGGGAGCTAAATATGACTTGGTATAGTGTAGTAAAACTTGCTCAGTCTCTCTACCGAGAAGCGCCAGGGATGGATGCCTATCGTCCCAATCAAAAAACACCAGTAGATAATTTCTTCCTTGCAGGGAGTTATACTCAGCAAGATTATATTGACAGCATGGAAGGTGCTACTATTTCTGGACGGCGGGCGGCAAAAGTGATTTTGGAGAATTTAAAGAGATAACGTAGACACGCAGTGGCTTGCCGCAGGCTACCGCCAAGGACGCATTCGCGTAGCGTCTCGTAGAGAAGAACGCAAAGGAAGAAGAAGAGAAATGTCAGATTGGTTAGAGCATACTGTGCAGGTAGAAGTAGAGGCCCCCATAGATTTAGTATGGAGCCTCTGGTCTGATTTGGAGCAAATGCCCCGGTGGATGAAGTGGATTGATTCGGTGAAAATTCCGCCAGATAATCCAGATATATCTCTTTGGAAATTAAAAACCGGCAGTCTAGAATTTAATTGGCAATCCCGAATTCTCAAAGTAATTCCCAACCAAATTATCCAATGGGAATCGATTGATGGTTTGCCTAATCAGGGAGCGATTCGCTTTTACGATCGCCACAATAGTAGCATTGTTAAAATGAGTATTTCCTATGCTATCCCCGGCATTATTGGCAAAATTATGGATAACTTGTTTTTGGGACGGATAGTTGAATCGACGATTCAAGCTGATTTGGAAAGATTTAAAGAATACGCGCTGAATGTTAAAGCTAATTGATATAGATAGTAAAAACAGGCAGTAGGGAACAATATGTGCGATCGCGCATATTATTCAACATTATTTACCACCTACTAAGTTTCTTCTCTACTTCTTTATCTGATCTTCTGAACTTAGAGGGTTAAAAAATTACCAAGTGGGATCGCTAAACAAATTAATCGTCAATTCCTCACGTGGCGGTACTGCGGTGATACAAGCGCGGATGATCTCTCCATCCTCTAATTCGACGGTGCAAGCGTGACAAGACCCCATTAGACAACCGGTGGGAATAAATACTCCAGCCCGATCTGCTACATCCAAAATGGCTTCTCCCACTTCGGCATCTACTGTCACATCATCGGGTAAAAAGTGGACACGAACAATCATGAATCTTACGCTTTTGATTTGAAATTGATTCGTAATACAAATTCTGTATAAAGGTGCGCCAAACTATATGAGGAACGAACCGCAAAGGACGCATTCGCGCAGCGTCTCGTCAGAGAAGAACACAAAGGAAGAAAGAAGAAGCAAAGGAAATTTGGCGCAACTTCACAAAGAAATGGTATAAGAGTTGTTATTTGTCATTTGCCTTTTGTCTTTACAAATGACAAATAACCATCTTAACGAAAAAAAGTGCAATTTATTTTATGCAACTTATATCAATTTGAAACATGATTGTGACAGATGAATTCACTACACCTAGATTTAGAAAGCTATCTCAATCCAAAATCTAAAATTAAAAATGGTATCAGCTTAAGACAAAAATGGAGTTAAGTCTAAATGGCTTTCTACTTCAGTCGCTAAGGAATCCAAAATCTGCTCTCGCTGTTCTCGGTAGTTAGCAACACCGGTGGGCAAAGATTTTAAACCGCGCTGTTGACGGAGGCGATTTAACCAAGCGCGTCGCCAAGGGCCGTTATCAAAAAGCCCGTGGAGGTAACTTCCCCACACCGATTGACAACTATCCACTAATCCTAAATTAATATCGTCAAATAGGGCATGGTAGGATTGAGGATCTATTCCTTGCTGCTCGATGCGCGATCGCCCTTGGTGAATTTCAAAGCCATTGACTGGTAAGCCCTGCTGTGGATAATTTGAGCTAACTTGGCGCTGGCGGGCGATTTTTTGTCCGGTAATTACGGTTCTAATTGGTAAAAGATTTAACCCTTGAAATCTGCCAGCTTGTCCTTCTATCCCTTCGGGATCGGCGATAATTTGACCGAGCATTTGATAGCCACCGCAGATACCTAAAACGGTTCCACCAGAAGCAGCATAGTGTTGAATAGCTTCTGCCATACCGCTTTTTTGCAGCAGTAGTAAATCAGCAATTGTGGTCTTTGTACCTGGGATAATTACGGCATCAGGATGTCCTAAATCTTGCTTAGGGCTTAAGTATTTTACCGAAACTGTACTTTCTGATTCCAGGGGGTCGAAATCGGTGAAATTGGCAATTCTGGGTAAGCGGATAACGGCAATGTTGAGGTCTGTTTGGGCTTTACTTGACGACGATTGACGTTCTAGCAAATCCAGGGAGTCTTCGGTCGAAAACACATCTTGTAAGTAGGGTATAACACCGATAACAGGAATACCTGTGCGTTCTTCTAACCATTTTATCCCCGGATCTAAGAGCGATCGCTGTCCTCGAAATTTGTTAATTACTACACCCTTAATTAGAGCGCGTTCATCTGGTTCCAATAACTCTAAGGTTCCTACCACATGGGCAAAAGCACCACCCCGATCGATATCAACTACTAACATCGTTGGTGCATTCAAATACTTTGCTACCCGCATATTGGTTAAATCGCGGTGCTTGAGGTTAATCTCTGCTGGACTACCGGCACCTTCACAAACTAGTAAGTCAAATTCTGTTCCTAAATGCTGTAGCGATTCTTCAATTGTCCGCCACCCCAGTTCAAAATATTGCTCGTAGTAATCTGAGGCACTTACTTTACCTACAGACCTACCTTTGATAATTACTTGGGAAGTCATATCCCCTTGAGGTTTGAGTAAAATTGGGTTCATTTCTACCCAAGGCACGACTCCCGCAGCCCAAGCTTGCACTGCTTGGGCATAGCCAATTTCTCCACCACTGGCAGTAACATAAGCATTTAAAGCCATATTTTGACCTTTAAAGGGAGCCACCCGCCAGCCACGCCGCGACAGAATGCGACAAATAGCTGTAGTTAAAAGTGATTTCCCTGCATGGGATGTTGTCCCCACCACCATAATTGATTTCATAGTTGCTATTAGTTAGTTTTTCAAGATACAGAGTGAATTTTTAGAAACGAAAAATAAGCGAGCAAGGAGAGATGAGGGAGTAGGGGAAGAAATAATACACTATACCCCACACCCACCATTAGCATCACAAATTTCAATTAGATGATTACGGTAAAGACTTCATGAATAAATGTGATGTTTCCGTATATTATTCCCTTTGATTGCCTAATGCTAACTCTTTGGTTTTGTTTTTTATTCTAAAAGGGTATCCGTAACCAACGAATCACAGCATCGAATAAACGATCGCGCCATGAAGGTGTCCGCCAGTTTTTTCCGTAGTATTGTTCCACCAACTGGCGACCCAAGGGAGTGAGCCGAAAACTATCTGTAATTCCCTGTCCATCGACTTCTCGCCGCAATACACCCACTTGGATTAGCCAGCCCAAGGCGTTATCACAGGCTAATTCTGATAAAGGGCGCTTAGTATAGCCCTGTTTAAGTCCATTTTCCAGAGCGATCGCAGTTACTGAAACACTCTGGTGTCCCATGACTTCAAATAAAGATAAATTGAAGGGCGAACACACTAGCGATCGCTCGGCTCTTTCTACTGTGCTTTGAGGATAGATAAAAATATTTGGGTTTTGGGAGTCAGCAGCAGCCATTTTGTTGGGGGTGAAATTTTTCTTCTGATAAAGATTAATTTAAGAATATATTTTTTCTTGTACTATATACCTCATTGAACCAAAATTAGTTACCTGAAGTATAGTTATGCTATTTTTTAGTAATTATATTTAATGATTATAAATTAATGTAAAATTTCAAGTGCATCAACAATCTGAAACAGGAAAGGTTAATTATGCCTCTAGCAGTTGGTACGGATGCACCTGCATTTACCGCCAAAGATACAAACGGCAACACAATCTCGTTATCTAATTTGAGGGGAAAGACAGTTGTTTTGTATTTTTACCCCAAAGATGACACGCCAGGCTGCACCAAACAAGCCTGTAGTTTTCGAGATGCCCAGGCTCAATATCAAGGTAAAGATATTGTAATCTTGGGAGTCAGTGCAGATGATGAAGTCTCCCATCAGGCATTCACTCAAAAATATAATTTGAATTTTCCTCTATTGGCTGACAGCGACAAATCCCTCATCAAAGCTTTCGATGTGGATGGCGGTGGTTATGCCAAGCGCGTCACCTACGTAATTGACCCCAACGGCAAAATTACCCATGTTGACACTAGTGTAAATACCACCACCCATGCTAGCGATGTTTTGGCTGTGCTTGGGCTGTAGTTTTTTACCTGATAACTAAGGATTTTTTAAATAGTCTCAGCCCCGAGCCTCTAGAGGCTTGGGGTTCTTTGCTTGAATTCAGTTACCTGATTGTGGTGTAACCGATGGCGGCGTAGCTGATGGTAGTGTAAACGATGGCAAACTGGGGCTTGCTTGCTGTTGTTCACCTCGAATTAGTTTTTGTTGCCTTGCTTTAAAGGCTGCTGCGGCTGAGTCTAGTTGTTCGTTCTGTTGGTCAGAATTCCAGTTGAGAGTCCCAAAATTTGCCCGATGAATCAGGTCAAACATATTGAAATTATCTGCGTTTGAACGAGAGAACGGATCGGTATTTTGGTCTGTTGTACTATTACTGGGAAAAGCATCGGCTGGGCTGCTGACTTGAGCCGAACTGGGTTGAGCCATGAGCAAGGAAGCAAAGCTAATGCCTGCTACGGTAGCTACAAAGAGTCTAGGAATTTGTAAAAATGATTTTTTCATGGGATTTTGACCCTAAAACTGCTCTATTTTATCTCTTTAAGCAAGAGTCCGCCGTAGTTGGGGTTGAATGCTCAGTAAGGCGACAACGGCAAAGCCAAACAATACCAGCAACGCTCCCCCAAAGGTAACATCACCCCAAGGAGCCTGCATAACTACACTACCTAATCCCCAACTACTGTGGAGATATAGATAGCGAATGGGTTCGATCGCATAGCTAAGAGGATTCAGGGTAGCGATAACCTGTAACCACTGAGGCATGAACGATAGAGGAGCCAAAGCAGTACTAGCGAACAATAATGGTAGATTAGTGACAAAAATCACTGCAATCAGTTCAATGTGTCCGGGTAGGGCGAAAGCTAAACCGAGGGAGATGGCTGTTACGCCTAAAGCTAATAAGAGGACAATTAGAGCGATCGCACTTAAACCAACTGCATCGGGTAGTCCAGCGCCCAAAAATGCCGCCGCCGCTACAATCACGGCTGCTTGCAGCAAACTCTGGCTGATGATAAAGATTGCCGAAGCAAAGACAATGGAAAACCGCGATGCTAACGGTGCTACCAACAAACGATTCAAAAAGCCGAACTCGCGGTCAAACATTACGGGTAAACCAGCATTCAGCGCCCCAGCAAAGGCTGTAAACACAATAATACCCGCAGCTAAAAATTGTCCGTAATTTGTTGTTGTATTACCAAATATACCCTTGGGGGCATTTTGGAACAAAGCACCAAACAGTATCAGCCACATGACTGGCTGAATAATTCCGGCAACTAAAGATGAGGGACGGCGTTGCAACTGAATAAACAAGCGACGAGTTAAAGCCAACGTCTCTTGTACTAATTCACCGAAGAAGCTAGGTGCAGCATTAACATCTGCTGGTGGCGATGCTAGTGACTGCCAATTGATATCAGATTTAGGAGTAACGCTCATAGAAATTTTGGATTTTGGATTTTGAATTTTAGATTGGGCATGGGGCATTGGGCATTGGGTTTACTTGTCCCCTCATCTCCCCCTGCTCCCCCTGCTC
>NZ_JAAGOG010000282.1:0-8400 GCF_010747425.1 Nostoc sp. UIC 10630 | reverse complement strand
AGGATTAGCATTATTAAAAGGTAGTTACTAAAATTTACTGAAATTTAGTAACTACCATAAAAGTACCGGAAGAACCGTTAAAAGTCAAAAATGAGGAGTTAAAAATAACTCTGCATCTCCCAACTGATAACTTAATGACTCATAACTCCTAACTCATAACTCATAACTCATAACTTCTAACTCTTAACTCCTGCAAGATTCAATTCCTTTGCGGTTTCAAAGAAGAAAGCGACATTTTCTTCGGGAGTTTCTGGAAGGACACCATGACCCAGATTGAGAATATGACCCCAATTACCAGCTTTGCGAACGGTATCGAGAATGCGATCGCGGATAAACTGTTTAGAACCGAATAGCACGCCTGGGTCAAGATTTCCTTGAACTTTGACTTGCTTACCCAATCTTGCCCGTGCATCTGCCATATCCACTGCCCAGTCTACACTGACAATATCAGCGCCAGATTGTGCCATTCTTTCCAACACACCCGCACTACCGCTAACTAGCAAAATCAATGGTGTATCGGGATGGGTTTGTTTGACTTGCTGGAAAACTCGTTGCTGATAGGGGAGAGCAAAGGTGTCATAATCTTGAGGACTCAATTGACCCGCCCAAGAATCGAACATTTGCACAACTTGAGCGCCAGAGTCAATTTGGTAGCGGGCATAGATGGCGATCGCATCTGCTAATTTAGTTAGCAGTTGATGCAGTATCGTCGGATCTGAGAATGCCATGTTTTTGATGATGGAGTAGGTTTTAGAACCTTTTCCCTCAACTGCATAAGCTGCTAATGTCCACGGCGCACCCACAAAGCCTAACACTGTTGATTTATCGCCTACTTCAGAACGCAAAGCTTGTAAAATTGTCTTGATAAATGGTAGAGCTGCTTCTGGTTCTAAGGGATGCAGACGATCAATTTGTTCTTGAGTGCGGAGGGGGGAGTGAATGATTGGCCCTTTACCTTCCGCAATATCCATGTCAATGCCCAAACCAGGTAATGGGGTGACAATATCAGAAAATAAAATTACTCCATCTGGTTGGAAGGCTTTCCACGGTTGCAAGGAAACTTCAATTGCTACATCTGGAATTTCCGAGCGATCGCGAAACGAAGGATACTTCTCTCTTAAGTCTCGATATGCTTTCATATATCGTCCCGCTTGTCGCATCATCCATACAGGGGGACGATCTACTACTTCACCGCGAGCAGCCCGTAAGAGATGAGGAGTTGTTGAAGGAAGACCCATTTATCACTTCATCCTAAGTCACAATTTTTATGCCACTGTTTAGCTTATCATTCTAGGATTACGCTTTTTCAACAGGTTGGCAGCAAAAGGGTAATGGTAGGGCAAACGCATCTAAATTGATTGCTCTCGATCGCAACTAAGTTAAGAAACAACGAAAAAATCAGCATTTCTCGTTTGGTTTAGTTTCCAAGTCTCAAAGCGATGTCTACGATGGAATACACCTAAAGCTTTAGCAACAAGCATCGGCTAATGAGGTTTTATTTGCAATATACTGCTCTTATTGACATAATGCAGCCGCCCTGCACAACCTATTGAACACTCATTAATAGAGCTTCTATCACTAAATATATTTCAATTATCTAACTAAGTAGAAATAAAAAATGTTTTCAAAGTTTTATATATAAATATAAACTTAAATATTAAAAAATAATGAGATTAAAAATACGTTCTTCAGGGATTTTCTTTCTCATGAATGATTTAGGATTACTAGAGTAGCCTCTTATCTTTTGGAAGTCTAAAAACGATTCGTACTGCATAAAGAATGCTGTGATATCGTCGCCAAGCTGTAAAAAGTAAAAAATGTATATCGAAGCACAACCTCGATACACATCATTCAAGGACTTTCAACAGGTATCCTGATAATCGCAACTAAGGTTAAAAAATTATTTATAAAGTAAAAATAAAATTTCTGTAGGGAAGCCACTGCGTTGGGTGATACGCACTTGTACCCCTAGGGGGAAGCAAGCTATGCTCTTAACATTTCCAAAAGCTAGCAACTGTCGTTGTGTTAGGTATATATCTATGACGGGCGACTCTTAACCCTTTAGCAATAAGCTTAAGTTAATGAGATTAGTTCCGAGTTTATTGACAATTTACCGCTATTATTGACATAATAAACTCCCTTTTAGAGAGTGGTAAATAATAGAAAATAGGGACTGACGAGTGAGAAATAGGATAAAACAAGAATCAATATTTAACTGAGGAGTGGGCATTACCCATTCTCCCCATATCTTCTTAATCTCCCTATTCCCTCGCTACCCTAATTTCTTATGGAAACTGACTCTAATAGTCCTGATCGTGTTGGGTCTGCTAAAAACGAGCTTAATTCAGGAAACTTTTTGATTCTGCGATCGCAGCGACAAAGGTTCTTTATTCAGTTTACCTTAATGACCCTGATTGGATGGGTTGTGGGTGGCGTTGCCAGTATCGCCTTAGAGAAAATTATTCTCCAAAACTTACCGGGTATTGCTCTCCAGACACAAACATGGAGTATTTTGGTCAGAAGTCTCAGTAATGTTGTATTTGCCGTAATTTTTGCTGCTGACCAAGCCCTGATTGTTTACCGATATTTACCGGGTTTACAATGGCTATTTGCGACTAGCGTCGGTTGGCTGATTGCCAACGGTGTTTCTACAGCCTGGATTAACTAT
The DNA here is from genome assembly GCF_010747425.1 of Nostoc sp. UIC 10630. Taxonomy (NCBI): domain Bacteria; kingdom Bacillati; phylum Cyanobacteriota; class Cyanophyceae; order Nostocales; family Nostocaceae; genus Nostoc; species Nostoc sp. UIC 10630. The sequence goes on along the minus strand of NZ_JAAGOG010000282.1, from coordinate 5,732 downwards.
ATTTCATCCATAGCCTCATCATCACCTGAAGAAACTTTTATTTTCGGATTTTTATCTGCGATCGCATATATAATTTCGGGTGTTTGGCTAGGGCTTTGCCAATGGCTGGTACTGAGACGATATACAGCAGGTATTTGGTGGTGGAATTTTCTACCCTCAATTTCTTTCTTACTAATTACTATTTTGGTTTGGATGCTTTTTCTGGTGCAAAATCTGATTCCAGAAGCAAGCCGTAATTTCATATTGTATTGGAGTGGACAAGGGCTTACGGCAGTCATACTGGGAGCTATACCAGCAATTGGTTTGTGTACATTAAAAAGAAATCCACATCGCTAAACTAGAGTTTCTTCAGGATTTTCATTTGTCATCCCAAATAAGTTCTAAACGTTCTTGTGCTGCCTTGAGTGCTTTTTCGGCAGACTCACCTAGTAATGTCGCCTCAATCGCTCGACCCAGACTGTCAGAAAGACGACTATATCCAGCAATAATTGGTCGAGGAAGTGATACAGATATCTGGTCCATAAATACTTTTAAAACAGGTTTTTTGCTAATAAATTCCTTAAAAGCTTCACTTTGACCAGCTTTGATATTAACTGGTAAAAAACCCGTTCCGACACTCCATTCTTTTTGAAACTCTTCACTCAAAACATACTCTAAAAATTTGAGTGCTGCTTTCTCTCTTGCTGGCGTGGTCTTCATTAGATACAATATTCCCGTCGCTGTCACCGTAGCAGGCTCAACACTCGCAGGTATAGGGAAAACTTGATAATCAACATTAGACTTCATGATGTAAGTCCAAGGCCCTGTGATTTGCATCGCAACTCGGCCCGCGATAAAAGCATCCTCTTCATAACCACGTTCAGGAGGCGAAAGCGTTACTGATCCATCTTTCATGAGGTTTTGCCAGAATTGCAAAGCACTAATAGCTGCCTGATTCGTTAAATTCGGACGGTTATTTGTCACTACCTCGCCGCCAGCACCTAATAAAAAAGGAAACCAACTAAAGACAGTCCATTCTCCCTTTCCTAAAGGCAGCAACATTCCGTACTGTTCAGGTTTATTATCACCATTCCGATCTATGGTCAGTTTTTTGGCGACTTCCCTTAACTCTTCCCAAGTTTTAGGAATTTGCGTAATTCCCGCAGCTTGAAAAAGTTTAGGTCGGTAAAAAATTCCTAGATTGCTCGTGTAAAGTGGAATTGACCAAAGATGACCGTCTAATTTTAATTCCTCCAATAGGTTGGGGCTAATTTCCGACTTCAATGGCAATTTGTCCAGCCATTCTTCTAAAGGTCGAATTGCCCCTAGTTCCATAAACTGACCTGTCAATTGAGGATCGAATGACAGAATATCTGGAGGTGTATTGCCCACAACTGCTGTTAATATTTTTGGCAATTGGGGTTGACCTATGAAGATAGATTCTACTTGGATATCAGTATGAGTTTGATTAAATTTATTTACTAGTTTGTTAAACACATCCCGATTAGCAGGAGGATTTATGGATTGCCATAAACTCAAATTAATTACTCTATCATTATTCTGGAATGTCCCCTGACAACCAGATAAGAACATTAAAAATATACTCAGAATAATTCCTACCAACGAAAGCCGCCAAGCAGAATGGGTCGTCTGGCGGAAAGTTTTTTGAATTTGGGATTTGAAAAGAGTAGATTTCATGCCAAGTAGTTAATCAATTGCATTATTTGAAGGATGAAAAGTAAAATATATAATTATGAAGAATAAAGGATAATTGAAGGCTTCATAGATAAATTAATAATGAGACTAAAAACTCCGTATGCAAGTATTTATGTTTATATATTTAATCTATTTTTATATGTGTTGAGTATCTATGAATTTACTCTTCCTAAAATACACCATAATGTAGGCAATTTGATGAAGGTTAAATTGCTTACCTCTCAAATGTTCAAACTTATGTAAAGCATTCTGATCCCGATTACCTGTGAGGTTGGTCAAACTTTGCGACTAAGACCCAAGTGTGACCAACCTTTATTTTGTGCAGGTTCGAAATAATTGGTATAATAATTTTTCCAATAACCGTAGTTACTCATCAGCATTATAATTATACCATTAGCGAGAACGCTGTCATAGAGAGTATTTGGGTTGTTTTATCCAAAATATTGAATCTCTAGCTGATGTATGGTAATTTTACACGTAAGAGTTGAGGTCAGTTTTGTAACTAAACTCTGAGATAAGAGAACTATTAAGCATCGACCTCTATCACAGTATCTGCTTGGTAGCTTACAGAAGAACTATTCATAGACTCTTCTGTATTCAGCTTTTATTTATAAGTGACTTATAACTCTTCATTTATAGACTAGCTGGGCAACTAAGTTGAATAAATAGTTATGCCTAAATAAGGACAGTAGCAAGCATGAACTCCCAAGATAAGGTTTTACAAACCAGCCTGACTGACAATATTGACTATCCTGAATTCTGTTTAAAAGCTAGCTTGAATTCTTCCATATTTAAAGATTTTCGTCGCAATGAAATATACAAGATCGCATTAGAACACGACGACTTCGGTCAAGGCTTAGAGTATCTGGAAGCAACCAAAAATTCTTCTTCTAAGGTATTGAGCAAGATTAATGAATTTCTTAAAAATGATCGGATTGGCAATCCTATAGTTTTTGATTACGAGGGCATTGGTACAATCGCACCACCTACCCTACGATACATAAAAATTTTGTCAGATTTAGAATCTGAATTTGGCACTCTAGACAACTTAAATATATGTGAAATCGGAGTTGGTTATGGAGGGCTATGTAGAATTGTCAGTAGTTATTTTAAGGTAAAAACCTATACGTTGGTTGATCTAAAACCAGTGCTAATGCTAGCCCAAAGATATTTAGATCATTACCCATTAAACACGACACTAGTCTATAAGACAATGAATGAATTATTTAAAGAGAATTATGATCTTGTAATTAGCAATTATGCCTTCACGGAACTGAGGCGAGAAATACAAGATATTTATCTAGAAAAGGTGTTTCTTTCTGCCACTAAAGGTTATATTACGTACAATGAAATCAATCCAGAAGATTTTAATTCATATACAAAAGAAGAGTTAATTAAAATCATTCCTACAATCAGAGTCAATAAAGAAGTTGGCATATTAGACCCTGAAGATTGTACTTTAGTCTGGTAAAAAAAATACCGGATTTATCCAAATTGAATAAAACTTAGGCAGATATTTAACAGACCAATACATAACTCAAAAATTAAGTGACATCCTTCTAAAAGTATTGGGCTGTTAAATATTATTCAACCCTTCTTAAACCACACCGCAGTGTAGTCAATTCGATGCAAGTTAAAATTCTCCTCTTTCAAACGCTCAAAGTCATGTAAGGCTTTTTGACAACCATCCCAATGTCCATAGTCATCCACCTGAATCATCCCATTAATAACAACGCTATCATAGAGCGTATTGAAGATATCCATTGTTGATTCATACCAGTCTCCATCAGCGTGCATAAAAGCAATATTGCCTATCTCTGATTTATATTGAGGCAATGTATTAGCAAACAAACCCTTAACAGGTACAACAATATCTTGGACTTTTAACAATTGACAAATCGCTTGTATATTTTCTCCAATTGGAGCTTTTAAAGTGCCAACTCCAAACCCAGTTTCATTTGCAGGTATTCCATTATATATATCTATTTCCGTCGGTTCGGGCATTCCTTCAAAAGTATCACATGCATAAAGTAGACGTGGGCGCAAGCTGTATCGCTTAATTACGGATGCTAAAAGTGCTGCTGCTCCCCCTTTATAACTTCCACATTCAACAAAATTTCCGGGAATATCTTCTATACAAATTTTTTTTGCTAGAGAGTAAAGTGAAAATAAGCGTATTTCGCCCAATAAGGTATAAGGTCGGATAGCAGTAATAATTTCCATAAATTCATTTACTGAATCTGATGATAATTCACTTACATGATAGTTTTGCAAATGCTCTGGTACACTCCAATTAACATTTGGATCTGGCTGATGTTGGACTGGCTCAATATTGCCACGCCAAGCAACTCCCATAATCTGTCTTGTTTGATAAATCATTGTGTTCCACCCTTTTTGCTTTAAGTAATCTAAGCCTTGGGTAACATCGGGAGAATTTAAGTTATTAAATAGAATAAAAGCTTCTGTCTCTGCTAATTGTTCGCAGATAATTGCATAATTGAGTGGATTTATAGCTTCATTAGTTCCGTCAATAAAAATCAACGACCACTTGCGTTGTAATTGTTCGGCTAACTCCTCTATTATTTGTGGAATATTACTACTTACTAGATTAACTGAGTCCAGGACACCTGCACATCGCAAAGAGTTAGTTACACTTTCATGAATATCTTTTCTGACTAATAGAGCATCAATTACATCTAATTTTACTCCTGCTAATGCCAGATGACAGACAGACCAACCATACCAACAGCCAATAGCTAAAGCTTTTTTATCCCTAAACTTATGAGCAGTATTATAAAGAATATGTGCTTCATCCCGACTGAGAAATCCTACATCTGTTTCTCTTTTATCTACATACAGATTATGAGGAATTTCATGCTTTAGAGAATGCAAATCAGAAGTATTTATATCTTCTACAATCATATTGGGAAAACATTTATCTGGTTTGATAATTTCAAGCCCAACTGAAACATAATCTCCATCTGCTAACAATGTTCTGTCAATAAATTCTATCGTTTCTTTATTCATGATTCATTTTTCCTTAAATATCGTAATTTTTGCTGCAAAATTCGCTGCTAACCCCATGCCTATTACTGTGATGCAGTATTAGATATACACAGTTACTGATTGATGGCTTACTAATAATCAAACTTGCTAAAATCGTCAATTATCTGAATATAGTTTTTGATGATGTAACTAAAATCAAAATTTTCTCTGACATGTTCTACAATTTCTTGGCGAAAAGATTTATTTTTCTCAATTAAATCAATAATTGTGTCACAAACAATTTTTTTATTTTCAGCGGTAGCATTAGTTAATATATCATCTGGCAAAACTTTAATAAACTCTTTGGAGTGTAAGTTAGCACTAGCAGATTCTGAAACAACGACACATAAACCTGCCGCCATTGCTTCTAGTACTACAAGCGGTGCAATTTCTCCATTACTAATTAAAACTAAACAATTATAAGCTGTGAGATTATTATAAACTTGTTTTAAGCCCCAGATACCTAAATGTTTTGTCGTGGTTCCTTCTTTAAAATTAGGGTCATCTAAAGGCCCAACAAAATCTAATCCTAACTTGCCATCAATCGTTTCTGCTAGCAATCTTTGTTGCTTTCTCGGTTGAATCCAACCCAAACAAATAGCTTTATTATTTCCTTCTTCTTTGAAATTCAATTTTTGAGTATCAATACCGTTTATTTGCACTGATATGTATCCAGAATAGCCTGCTTTAATAAAAATGTTTTTTGTTGGATTAGAAAGGGCAATTATCCCAGGTGCATTTAGGTAATGTTGAAATCCTTCCTTAAAATCTTCTTCCCATTTATCTTGTTTAAAAAAATAGCCATTATGACAACTAAAACAATATTTTTGCTCTAGGCTTTTATTGAATTGACTAGCAAATTCATAGGCGTGTAAATGTACAAAATCATAATTTCCATTATTGATTTTATCTATAACTCCATTAACATCTTTATTATTAAAAATATCTACTTGATGTCCAAGCTTATCTAAAAAATATTTATACTCTTGGAT
>NZ_JAAGOG010000281.1:0-8448 GCF_010747425.1 Nostoc sp. UIC 10630 | reverse complement strand
TATCCGACACACGACCTTTGATTTCCCCACCCTTCAAATGTACGGAGCTTTTTCAGAAATCAAATATTAGTCCTATATAAATAATCCAGATAATTAAATTGTGCCAAATATTAGCAAGATATTTTGCTGATATTTGGCACAATTAGTATCTGAATATTTTGTAACTTTAAGCAAGGAAACCTGCAAAAAAGTCGAGAGTTTCTTTCAGTGCTTTGATGAAAATATCAATTTCCTCACGGGTATTGTAGAAAGATAGACTTGCTCGTGCGGTTGCAGCAAGACCTAAGTAACGGTGTAATGGTTGAGTGCAGTGGTGTCCAGAACGGATGGCAACGCCTTCTTGATCTAATAATGTAGATAAGTCGTTAGCGTGGACTTCCCCGGCGGTGAATGACGCAAGAGCGGCTCTACCTTCACCTTTCGCATTTGGTTTGGGGCCGTAAATTCTAATTTGGGGAATTTGCTCTAATTGTTGGAACAAATAAGCGGTTAATTCTGCTTCGTAGGCGTGGATTTTATCCATGCCGATACTGCTAAGATAATCGATCGCAGCACCAAGTGCGATCGCTTCTCCAATTGCAGGTGTACCAGCTTCAAATTTATGCGGTAATTCTGCATAAGTAGAATGGTCTAAATACACCTCTGCAATCATCTCACCACCACCAAAAAATGGTGGCATTGATTCTAGCAATTCTAACTTGCCATACAGAAATCCTATCCCAGTTGGAGCGCACATTTTATGACCAGATGCTACCAACCAATCACAATCTATTTTTTGTACATCAACAGGGTAATGAGGAACACTTTGGCAAGCATCAACTAAGAATTTAGCACCGTAGCTGTGAGCGATCGCACCAATTTCTGACACTGGGTTAATGCAACCCAAAGTATTAGAAATATGCACTACCGATACTAACTTTGTCTTTTCGGAAATCAGCTTTTTAAACTGTTCCAAATCAAAAGTCTCTTCTGGTGTTAATTCTACAAATTTCAGTACTGCACCCGTTTTTTGTGCTACCAATTGCCAAGGTACAATATTACTGTGGTGTTCCATAACCGAGAGAATAATTTCATCTCCCGGCTGCAAATTATTCATTCCCCAGCTATAAGCGACTAGATTAATCGCTTCGCTTGCGTTGCGGGTGTAGACAATTTCCTGACGCGATGCTGCGTTGATGAATTTGGCAACTTTATCTCTAGCGCCTTCATAAGCATCAGTAGCTTTAGCACTCAGGGTATGGGCACCTCGATGCACGTTAGCATTATAGTGTTCGTAATAATCCCGCAGGGTATTTAATACGAACAAAGGCTTTTGCGATGTCGCCGCATTATCGAGATAAACCAAGGGTTTGCCGTTGACTTCCTGATGCAATATCGGGAAGTCAGCGCGAACTTTATCAGCAAGGGTTTTGGTAGGAGTAAAAGTCATTGGTAGATTACGTTATTACTCATTAGTCAGGGACTTGAGATTATTGACTGTGTTTAAAAGGATTTCTCGCAGAGAGGGAATCGGTATTTGGTTGATAACTTCAGCAGCAAAGGCGTTAATTAACAACTTCCGAGCATCGTTTTCATCAATTCCCCGACTTTGCAGATAGAATATTTCGTCATCTTCTAATTGGCTAACAGTAGCACCGTGAGCGCATTTGACATTATCTGCTGTAATTTCCAATTGGGGTTTGGTATCAACTCTGGCTTTAGACGATAGCAGCAAATTGCGATTCAACTGGGATGCATTTGTTAACTGCGCTAGTTTGGGTACAAAAACTTTACCATTGAACACCGCATGAGCGCGATCGCCTACAATACATTTATGCAATTGGTCACTTGTACCGTGAGGATAGTTGAGTGCGATCGCACTGTGAGTATCAGACAACTGCTTACCAGAAATTATCGTCAAACCATTGAGAGTAGTTTGTGTCTGCTCACCAGTTTGCAAAATCTCCAAATTGTGCCGTGACAACTTTGCACCTAAAGTTATGGCATGACAAGTATATCGACTATCACGAGCTTGGGTTACAGCAGTTTTACCTATATGAAAATCGGCCAGATATTCGCATTGAATGCGAGTGTGATTTACCTGAGCATTCTCTCCCAACCAAATTTCCGTTACTGCGTTAGTAAAGCCAACAAATTCTGGTGTGGTATTCTCTACAAAATTGCCTACAAGACCTGAAGGAGTTGTATACTCTTCAACTAAAATAAGACTGCTTCCAGCCTCAGCTACTACCAAACAACGCGGTAGAGAAAAAATTGAAGGTTCAGCCACAGTTACGAACTGTAAATGAATTGGCGTTTCCACTTCTACATTTTTGGAAACCCACACTACCGCTACATCATTTATGCCAGCAGTATTGAGCGCGGTAAATACTTCCTGCGCTCCTTCTGTTTGAGCTAAATACTGTTTTAAATGCTCACGATTATCCGCAGACAAGCTAGCTAAATTACTCACTTTAACGCCAGGTGGTAAGTTGGCAATTGCAGATAAAGTAGGTGCAAATTTGCCATTAACAAACACTAAACGACTTTTTAGTGCTTCTGGCAGTGATAAAGGTGTACCCTCTGCATTTGATATCTCGCCTGGCTGAAAATTAAATTGAATTTGCCGCAAAGACGACAAATCAGTAAATCGCCATTCTTCCTCGCGGGTAGTCGGGATAATCGAGTGACGTACCCAATTTGCAGCACTTTGGCGTAATTCCTGCAACCAACCTTCTGTTTTAGTTGCTGTTACTTGATTTAACAACCCAGTCAGATAATCATCTCTATCTAACATCGATGTCAAATTGACTGCATTTGAATTAGGTATTGGACTAGGAGATACTTGAATATTCATTACACACCCACCTCAGCAGCTGCAAACTCTTCTAGCACCCAGTCATAACCGCGAGACTCTAATTCCAGCGCCAGTTCTTTACCACCACTCGTAATAATCTGCCCCTGTGCCATCACATGCACAAAATCAGGCACAATATAATCGAGTAATCGTTGGTAGTGAGTAATCAAAATTGTCGAATTTTCTGGACTTGCCAGTTGATTTACTCCATTCGCCACAATTCGGAGTGCGTCAATATCCAAACCCGAATCAGTTTCATCCAAAATTCCTAACTTTGGTTCCAGCAGCGCCATTTGCAGAATTTCATTCCGCTTCTTCTCACCACCAGAAAACCCTTCATTCAAACTCCGACTGAGAAAACTGGCATTCATCTTCACCACATCCAGCTTTTGCTCAATCAAATCGTCAAAATCAAAAGCGTCTATTTCCTCTAAACCTTGCGCCTTCCGCCGGGAATTGTACGCCACCCGCAAGAAATCCAAATTGCTCACACCCGGAATTTCTAACGGATACTGGAACGCCAAAAATACACCACTTCTAGCGCGTTCCTCCGGCTCCAACTCCAGCAGATTCTGCCCCTGGAAAATCACCTCACCGCCAGTCACCTCATACGCCGGATGCCCAGCCAACACCTTAGAAAAGGTACTCTTACCAGAACCATTCGGCCCCATGATCGCATGAATTTCACCCGATCGCACCTCCAGATTCACACCCTTAAGAATTGGTGTCCCATCAACATTAGCCGTCAGATTTCGTACTGACAGCACAACTTCACTATTTTCAATAATCATCTTCTCTCCCTTCTCTCTTCGCGCTCTTAGCGTCTTCGCGGTTCGTTACTCTTCCAAAAGATAAACACAGAATGCCGATGTCCCTGTGTTTATCCTTGCTTCCATTTATCCAACACTGCCTTCCAACTTCAAACTCAACAACTTATCAGCTTCCACAGCAAACTCCATCGGTAGCTGATTGAAAACATCCTTACAGAAGCCGCTAATCATCATCGAAATAGCATCTTCTGAAGAAATACCCCGTTGAGCAAAGTAAAATAACTGATCTTCCCCAATCTTAGAAGTAGAAGCTTCATGCTCCACCTTCGCACCGTTATTTTGCACCTGAATATAAGGGAAAGTGTTGGCATGGGCATTATCCCCAATCAGCATTGAGTCACACTGAGAATAATTTCTCGCCCCTTTCGCCGTCGGATTGACTTTCACCAAACCCCGATAGCTATTACTAGAATTACCTGCGGAGATTCCTTTAGAAATAATTGTACTGCGGGTATTCTTACCTACGTGAATCATCTTACTGCCAGTATCAGCTTGCTGCTGATGATTTGTCAGTGCCACCGAGTAAAACTCACCCACAGAGTTATCACCCACCAACACACAGCTAGGATATTTCCAAGTAATTGCCGAACCTGTTTCTACTTGAGTCCAGGAAATCTTGGAATTTACGCCCTGACACAAACCGCGCTTGGTGACAAAGTTGTAAATACCGCCTTTACCGTTAGCATCTCCAGCGTACCAGTTTTGCACAGTGGAGTATTTAATTTCGGCGTTGTCGAGGGCGACGAGTTCCACAACTGCGGCGTGTAGTTGGTTGCTATCATACATCGGTGCGGTGCAACCTTCGAGGTAAGAAACATAACTACCTTCTTCGGCGACAATCAAAGTCCGCTCAAATTGTCCCGTGTCACCAGAGTTGATGCGGAAGTAGGTAGACAGTTCCATTGGGCATTTCACGCCTTTAGGAATATAGACAAAAGAACCATCGCTAAATACGGCGGCGTTCAATGCGGCAAAATAATTGTCAGCTATGGGAACAACGCTACCCAAATATTTTTTGATCAGTTCTGGGTGTTCTTGCAACGCTTCCGAAAACGAACAGAAAATAACGCCATCTTCCGCTAGCTTTTCTTTAAATGTAGTGGCGACAGAGACGCTATCGAAAATTGCATCAACGGCGACATTTGCCAGCCGCTTCTGTTCAGATAGGGAAATGCCTAACTTCTCGAAGGTTTCTAAAAGGGTTGGATCAACTTCGTCCAAGCTGTTTAGTTTTTCTTTCTTACGTTTTGGCGCTGAGTAGTAAATAATATCCTGATAATTTATTGGCGGATACTTGACATTCGGCCAAGTTGGTTCCGTCATTTTTTGCCACTGGCGATAAGCTCTGAGGCGAAAGTCCAGCATGAACTGCGGCTCGTTCTTCTTAGAGGAGATCAAGCGGATAACGTCCTCGTCTAGTCCACGCGGAATAGTGTCGGCTTCGATATCGGTGACAAAGCCGTACTTGTAGGGTTGGTTGACTAAGGTTTTGACAGTGGCACTCATCAGTAATAATCTCTCGTGTTCGGAACTTGAATCTCTCTATAAGGATGGGAGACGGGGTTTCTTTAGCCGATTCCCATCTACCGTTACGGAATGGTTACACGGCTGCTAGAATAGTGGTGGAGAGTAAAACAACAGCTATGTTGTTTAATCTATCTTCATTTTACGCTAAATTAACAACAACAATGTTGTCAAAGTCAAATTTTCAAATAAATTTTTGGGGCGTTCGCTAAACGTCTCGCACCACATGAAGATGGCGACTACCCACCAGTCCTCAACCAAGCAAGATATCCTTGAGTATCTGCACAAACACGAAAAAGCAACAGCTTTAGAGCTAGCTGAAGTTTTAGACGTTACCCCCCAAGCTATTCGTCGCCATCTCAAAGATTTGGAGACGGAGGAGCTAGTTTTGTATTCGACATCAGTGCAAGCGGCGGGGATGGGGCGGCCGCAGCATCTTTATGAACTGAGTCGTCAAGGACGCGATCGCTTGCATCGAACAATGAGCGATCGCTTTGGTGATGCAAGCGGAAATTTTGCGGTTTCGCTGCTAGACACCTTAGCCGAAACGGTAGGACATGACCAATTTAAATCGATTTTAGAGAAACAGTGGCAGCGCAAAGCCAAAGAATATCGCGATCGCGTCGGTAACGGTTCACTGCGAGAACGTGTAGCCAACTTAGTAGAGTTGAGAAAAGCGGAAGGCTTCATGGCGGAGTGTTACCCCGTTGATGTCAGTGACTCCTTTGAGAGCGATCGCTTTATCTTAATGGAACATAACTGCGCCATTTCCAACGTTGCCGAGTCTTTCCCCAGCATCTGTGGTCACGAATTAGAAATGTTTGCAGCCGTCTTACCAGATTGTACCGTAGAGCGCACCCACTGGATTATCGATGGCGAACATCGTTGTGGCTATTTAGTACAAGTTCGTCATTAGTCATTTGTGAAAACTACTACCCCCTCTTTAATAATCAACTAAATTTGAGATAGCGTTTATGGATGTACCAACACAGCAACCATCAGCACAATTTTTAACTCTGGAAGAGTCAGCGAAAGTAGACGCAGCGTTGTTGTCTTCCCCAGAAAAGTTTTTAACAAGATTGACAATTTCATCACTTAAGCTGTTGAAACATATCGCCCAAGAATATGGTGTTGTTATTGAAGATTTGACAGCACAGCAAATAATAGCCTGGTTTGAGAAAGATGGTAAAATCCGCCGTGAAGAGGGCATTGAAGGTTCATATCTTAAGTGGTGATCTGTAGTAGTAGAATTTGCATCTCATTGACTTTGAAAAAATATTCATATAGGATATCCCGCATCTAAAAAACATTATTGTTGCTTAGAAGCGGGATACTAACAGATAGGATATGTTGAAAATTATCCTAAACCGCAATATTAAAGTGAGAATCTTTTAAATGCTAGGCGATGAGTCTATTTATTTTTGTGACTTTGCCGCCCAGCCTCAGCATGTTGTTCTGGCGTGCCTCCTTGGGTACCTTTTTCTTCACTATCAGCATCATCACTATCTTGATTACGACCGCCACTGTGAGATTTCTTGCCACCCTTACGACCGATTTCAGCCATGTGTTCTCTATCCTCACTCACTGCTTCACCACCTTTGTGCCCAGCCTCACGAGCTTCTTCAGATGTAAATTCATGGGCGGTACCCTTCTCATGGGCAGCTTGTCCGCCCTTACTTGCTATTTCCCGTTGCTTGTCATCATCCATTGAAGCAAAACCACGTTTGCTTGTGTCTGCCATGATAGTACTCCTTGTAATTAACTAAAACTCTTGGTTTTTTAGCAATACAAAACCCTATATAGGTTTTGTATTAACACATTGACTTTTTTAATTTAGCTACTCAAATATTATAGATTCATGCTCCTTTAGTACGAAACATCCTATACTAGTATCCAACTTCGGATATACAACGAAAGTTGCTATTTACTTATAAATTTAGTATGTAAAAAATAGTGAAATAATGAATTACTTTTTTTTAATATCTGGTTAATATTGCGTAGTCTTATAAAGTAGTAAAAGTAAAATATTATCTTGAAAATGAAATTAATATTCCACTAGAACAGAAAGCATAGTATTAATTGTCAATGCTCCTGAGGCATCTGGATAGACATTCGTTTATTAGGTTTTTTCTTATATTCCAGCTAGAGTTCGCCAATTACCAATATTGCGGCTGTAAAACTTGAGCCAATGGCAGAGTACGGAGCAAAAACTATTTTTGCAAGTTTGGTTACAGTTGTTGATATCCTCCCAGTAACATCAATCGCTACTGTTTTAAGTTTAAGCCAAATTTTAGAAGCAATTGATAGTCGTATTTTGGCAACGGCAGAATCAATTGGATGCTACAAATAGCAATCTTAAATAATAAACAAAAAGCACCTTAAAAAAGTGCTTTTAAAGTTGATAAAATTTTGTTTGTCGAACAACTATTTAAGGATTGTAACTGTTAGCCCTAGGACTACGAGCTCCAGTTACGGCTCCAATCATTGAGGCTATTAAACCCAACAAAGAACCAAACACAAACCACCACAGTCCCGAACGCAAATTAGCAGCCGCATCACGAGCTTGTTGGGCAGTTATATTTGCTCGTGGTACATTAACACCACCTTGCTGTTGTACCTGGTTTATAACTTCTCCAGCGTTAGAAGCAGCAACACCAAAAGCCCCAGATACTCCACTTGCTAGCAACCATGAGCTAACTGCCAAAGTCGTTGCCCAAAGAATTGCACCATTAAGAAGAGCAGTATTACGGTTCATTGGTCCACAAGCACGGGCTGTAACCCAACCACCAGTAAATAAGGATATTAGCAAAGCGATAGTTGACCAAAGTCCTGCATTACCCGCAGCGTTAGGAGCAATTGATCTGGGCGCACCTGAACCTTCAACTGTGCCTGCTGCAACCGCACCAATTATAGCGCTTAAAATTAGTTGAGTAGCTAAAGATACTAGTAAACCCGAAATAATCGGCCCCCAGCGAACAAGGTCATGATACTCGGCTACTCGCCCTGCTACCACAGGGTCAGTAGAAATAACTTCATTACCTGTCCGATTTACGTATGACATAGTTTATGTTCTCCAGTACTGTTTCCGCAAACTTTATCTGAGGTATATTCATCTTTATGCTTAAAATTAAATAGCTAAATCATATAATTTTATATCTATCAATAGAAATAGTTATTTAATCTATCTTTAGTAATAAAATTCCAATTTGTTTAACAATTGTTTAACAATATTTAATCCAATAATTTTAGTATTTATTT